>NZ_SPHM01000022.1:0-64055 GCF_005844125.1 Pseudoflavonifractor sp. BSD2780061688st1 E11 | reverse complement strand
GAACGACGGTATCCGCAAAGCCGGATTTGCGGTACTGTGTCACCGGAATGGCGGTTCAGAATCGCCCGGAATACTCACGGTGGCGCCGGTAATAAAAATGTTGCGGTATTCTAAGATGTATTCACAGGTTGCCAAACGGCTGATCAAAGCTTTGTTCAGCTTCCGCCCGGATTGATAGTCGATAGCTGCGATGCTGGCGTCTGGTTGCTCCAGTTCTGCCTGGCGGATCAGCCTTTTCAGGCGGTTGTTTTTTCGGTTTGTATATTCAACATCAACCAGCATGCCGAAGCGGTCTTCAAACGGAACTTCCTTCATTGTAGAATCATTCATCTGGATTCGAAAGGCATCTGCCATGGATGACAGGCGCATCTCGATAAGTTTATCAATGGTACTCTGATTGGTCATGATCTTTTACCTCCGTAGTATCTGGCACCTCTTGTAATGCCACGTGCCGATGATTGCGTCTTAGATGAAATGGAATCCGGATTCTGGGAAACAGGATCGGAATCCTCTTTCATGGCAGCTAATAAATTTTTAATACTTTTATAACTGGGTGTTCTGGAATAAAGGAGCGCTCTTGAACAAGCTTCTTCCAGCTTGCTGGGAGAATGCTTCTCAGCCAGTTTCAGCAGCCCCATACAGCTTCTGTAAGTCTGCTGTTCCACCCTGCCGGAGGTCAGGATCGCATCAACCACCTTACTTGTGTTGTTTCCAATCGAATCTGCCCATCTGCGGAAACGGTCACCGTTCCATTCCAGATATTTCTGATGATCTGGCGGCATATGTTCCATTACCGTGGAGTATTGGCCGCTCCTGCCATGGAGACGGCGATGCGAGGCGATCCGGTTGTGATGATAAAATATTTCAATCGTTGTTTCTGTTATGCGCACATCGACCTTATCTTTGATATACTGATAAGGTACGGAGTAGTACATCTTGTCTACTGCGATGTGATAGTTGAACTGGACGGTGGCCTGTTTCCACTCCGCCAGTTCGAAGGGTGTGGCAGGCAACGGTGCCAGCAATGGCTTTTCTTCCCCAAGAAATAAACTGAGCCTGCTACAATCCTTCTTTTGAAACTTTCTTGCATTGTAGGCATCCAGCTTTTCACGGATTGCATCGTTTAATTCTGCAAGGGAGAAAAACTGTTCATTGCGAAGGGCTGCGGTAATCCATGTGGAGATCTTACCAACGGAGCCTTCTACATTCGGTTTATCCTTGGGTTTCCGGACTCTTGCCGGGATGATGGCGACATTATAATGTTCTGCCATCTCATGATAAGTAGTGTTCAGTGCGGTCGTATACCAGTCGCTTTTTGAATGATTTACTGCCGTAGAACAGTTATCAGGAATAAGCATCGGTGTAACGCCGCCAAAGAATTCAAACATCTGGATATGCGCTTTGATCCAGTTGTCTGTCTTCTGATTCAGGTATGCCTTCACAAAGGCATACTGGCTGTAAGTAAGGACTCCTACAAATATCCATGCCTCCGTGATCTCACCGGTGTCTGGATCAATGAGTTGTGCCGGATCGCCGGCCCAATCTACTTCGATCTGTTCACCCGGTTTCCGTGGGATATGCATGGTTGCCCTGCGCTTTTCTTCATCTTTTTGGATGTAGTAGCAGAACTGAGAGTACATGAGAGGTTCTTCATTGTTTATGCGACATTCCTCACAGTATTCTACCCATAGGAGTTTCTTGTTGACTCCATTTCGCAGAAGTTCCCTGCGGATGTAGTCATAATCAGGCATCCGTTTATTGGTTGCTGATTTTGTCTTGGGGAAAAGTATTTCCTCAAGTGCGCTGTCGGTCATGTCATGATCCAATGGCCAGGAAAGATTTATTTCCGCAGCTTTTTTGACGACCTTGGCAACTGTGTTACGGGACACACCGCAACTATGTGCGATGTTCCGTTCACTGAATCCTAAGCTTTTCAGGCGAAGGATTTCTCGATATTTGGTCATAGTGGCGACCTCCTTTAACTGTATTCACATCTACTGATGTGTTCTTACAGTATAAAGGAAATCTATGTAATAGAGCCTAATGTGGCTCTGAATTACCGGAATATGTGGCTCTTATTTTCCGGAATGGCGGCTCTCAAAGTCCGGACAGGCGGCTCAAAGAGCCCCGGAATAATCATTTCGCAGGTATAGGTTTTCGATTGGAAAGTGGAGCACAAATATCGGATTATATTATATAAACTATATCCATTGTATTTTATATATTCCGAAAACAATATGCCTTGCTCAAATAATATGTGGATTGATTTGTAATAGATTTAATTGTTTTTGACCTCATAGTTTAGCATTATGCTGCTCTGCTTGCATGTCTCTGGATTGCCCTGTATACAGTCATCAGTATACAGAAAGAAAAAGGGTTCCAGAGCACCCTCCGTGACAAGTCGTGTACTCTGAAACCCTGGCATTAAAACCATGGTTATTGTATCAGATTACACGTTCACTTACAATCATGAAAATGATATTTTTTGTTGAGAGCAGCGCCATATCCTACTGCCCGGTCTGTGGGGAGCCGCTTTCCTATCGGGATTCCTGTGTCAGGATCATGCGTCTGGAGGGCGGAATGAAGCAAAGATTCCTGATCCGGAGGCTGAAATGCAGCAACTGCGGCAGACTCCATCGGGAACTCCCAGACTGTCTGGTCCCATACAAACACTATGCTTCCGAAGTGATCTCCGGTGTACTGGATGGGATCATCACTCCGGAGGATGACGATTCCGCAGATTATCCCTGCGAAATGACAATGCGCCGCTGGCACTGCTGGCTGGAAGCCAACCGGCTCAGGATAGATGGATACCTGAAATCAACAGGATACCGTCTGCTGGGATTCTCCACAGAACTTCTGGAATCCCGGGTGTCGCTGCTCGATAAGCTGCGAAGTTCACGTCCGGAATGGCTGGAAACACTGCTCCGGTTCCTTTATAATTCCGGAGGCTTTCTTGTCCACATTTAGAATTCCGGTTTTGCACCGACTTTGTTTTGCTGTCACCACTGCCCTGTGGTACCCTCCCTGCAAAGGAGGTTATACCAATGAAAACAAATGAAACCATAAAGTGGCAGGAAGAACAGGCACTGCGGCGGTACCAGCTGATCGCTCCCCTGCTGGATGAATCGCTGGACAATGCAAAGCGGATCCAGATGCGGGAGGCGGTCGCAGAACAGAACGGAATCTCCCCACGGACCCTGTACCGTTATGAGGCGGCTTACAGAAAAGGCGGATTCCCCGGTCTGAAGCCGCAGGACCGGGAAACAAAACGCTCCCCGAAGCTCCCGGAAAACTTTGATGAGCTTCTGGAAGAGGCAATCCAGCTGAAGCGGGAAGTACCAAAACGCTCGGTCCGTCAGATCATCTATATCCTGGAACTGGAGGGCCGTGTAGCCCCGGGAGTCCTAAAGCGTTTCACGATGGAGAGATATCTCTATAAAGCCGGATTCGGCGTCCGGCAGATGCAGATGTACAATGATGCCAGGAAAAGTTCTTCAAAACGGTTCTGCAAACCGCACCGGATGATGCTGATCCAGGGTGACATTAAATATGGCATAAAGCTTCCCATCGGCAGGAATGGGGCTATGGTCCAGACTTACCTTTCTTCCGCAATCGATGACCATTCCCGGTATGTGATCCAGTCTGAATTCTATGCCAGCTAGGAAGAATCCATTGTGGAGGATACTTTCCGGAAAGTGGTCCTCAAAGCCGGAAAATTTGATACCTGTTATTTTGATAACGGATCCCAGTATATCGCAAAACAGCTGAAACTCTCCCTGGGGAAACTTGGGATCACAATCCGCCATGCGCCCAGGGCGAGTGGGAAATCGAAAGGCAAATGTGAAAAATTCCATCAGGTTGTAGATTCGTACCTGAGGGAAGCAAAAGCGCATCAGATCCGGACACTGGAACAGCTGAACCAGTACTGGGAGATCTTCCTCGAAGAGTACTACCACAAGAAGCCCCATGAAGGGATCCGTGAGTACTACGAAAGCCTGGGCAGCCCCGTTCCTGCCCAGGGGATCACACCGATGCAGGAATGGGGAAGGGACAGCCGTCCCCTGACGTTCCTGGATACCGGCGTGGTGGCGGAAGCATTCCTCCACCACGAGACCCGTCTGGTAGACAAAGGCGCATGTATCAGCTTCCAGGGCAGGAAGTATGAAACGAAGCCTTCCCTGATCGGCTGTAAAGTGGAGATTTCCTACGACCCGATGGCGCCGGAAGTGATCCGGGTATCCTATCCTGGGATCCCGCCTTTTGAGGCCGGGCCGGTAAAGATCGGGGAATTCTGCTCCAAAACTCCGGCGCTGCCGGTCTCCATGCAGGAGCAGGAAACGGAAGCTTCCAGGTTCCTTTCCGCGTTGGAGAAGAAACATGCACAGAGCAGACAGCAGGTAGCTGACGCGATCTCCTTCGGCCAGTACAGGAAGGATGGTGGCAGCGATGTATGAAACATTTTTCCAGATGGAGCATACTCCCTTTTCCAGGAACACACCGGTTGCCGACCTTTATGAGTCGCCTGCCATGGCGGATACCCTGGGGAGACTCGCCTATGCGGCAGACCGCCAGCTCTTTGCAATAGTCACTGCAGATGCCGGATGTGGAAAGTCTACATTGATCCGCCGTTTTGTGACCAGCCTGCCCAAAGAGGAATACCTGTTCCTGTATCTGTCGGATTCCAAGCTGACCCCGCGGTGGTTCTATAAAGGGATGCTGGACCAGCTGGGGATCGAGTCAAAGTTTTACCGCGGTGACGCAAAGCGGCAGCTCCAGAAGGAAGTGGAGATCATCCGCGGCGTCCAGAAAAAGAAAGTGGTCTGTATCCTGGACGAGGCACATCTTCTGGAGAAGGAGACCATTGAGGAATTCCGCTTTCTGCTGAATTACCGCTTTGATTCTATCAGCCCGATGGCACTTGTCCTTGTCGGGCAGACGGAACTGTGGGATAAACTCCGAATGCAGCGCTATGCGGCAGTCCGGCAGAGGATCGATATCAACTGTGTCCTTCCCCATCTGGACCGTGCGGAAACCGAACGATACATCCAGTCCCATCTGGCTTATGCCGGCGGCAGGCAGGACATCTTTACGGAGAAAGCCCTGGATGATATCTATAAGGAGTCCACAGGAATCCCGCGCCGGATCAACCGGATCTGTGAAAAGAGCCTGATGTATGCCAGCCAGCAGGGGAAGCGCCTGATCGATGAACACCTTGTCCGCTACATCATTGAACATGAGATGCTGGGAGGTGACACACGATGATCACATTTACCTGTAAAGGGAAGGGATGCTCGCCCCGGCAATAGGAAGGCAGCCTTGAGATCCTGCAGAGAGGGAATCCATGTGAGGCAGAACTCTGTGCCAGGGGAAGCCGCTTCCACCTGATCGTAGGAAAGCATTCCTACGGGAACTATCTCTGTATCCCCAACTGGGATGTTGGTACAGAACTCTCATCACTGACAGATCTCTTCTGGAATGAGGAACGCCTCCGGCATTACAGCCGAATGAAAAAGGCAGATGCCTGTACCATCGTATCGGCGCTTAAAGTGCTGGCAGAGCATGAATGTATGAACTAATTCCTTTCGTGATGGGGCGGACAGCCGCCCCATCAAAGGGAACATTCCATGACAGATATCCTGGCAATCTCATGACAGCATGACAGGGCGAGATCATGACAACCCAGGAGAGCATTAACATTAATGAGAAAGGGAAAAAAGGTAAGATGAATCTTATAGTGAGAGATTTATTTTTCAATAAAATCTGCGCTTCTGTTTTGATAAGTAATAAATTGCGGTCAATTTTATATAAATGGGGGGGTGTAGAGCTTGAAAAAGGCGTGACGATTTGTCCTAGATGCTTTGTTGGAAATAAATATTTGTTTATTGGAGAGAGAACATTTATAAACTACAATGTGTGGTTTAATACAGCCGGAGAAATCAATATTGGAAAATATTGCAATATTGGATTTGGGGTTACATTCATTACGTCTACACATGAAATTGAATCGAGTTATAGGCGGGCAGGAAAGTCCATTTCAAAGAAAATTGTTATTGGCGATGGAACGTGGGTTGGAGCTAAATCAATTGTTCTACCAGGTGTAAAAATTGGAAAAGGTGTTATAATAGGCGCCGGATCTGTCGTAACAAAAGATTGTGAGGATAATTGTGTGTATGCAGGGAATCCTGCAAGATTGATAAGAAAATTGGAAGGATAAGAAAGAGAACGGCGTGTATAAGGCTGATCTGTTCAGTGACCTGTAAACGATGATGAAAGAATCGATTGATTTACCTGGAAAGATCATCACAAACATCCTGATTGCTCTCTATGAGCCGTTTGGGTTTTCACTCCTGTTGTCATTCCTGGCAATGTTTTTCTACCTATATGCGTATGAGTCTAAAGAAGCTGGTAATGGATGGAAGAATGCCATAGTGACAGGGTATCAGAAGTTCAAAGAGAGCGTGTTCTTTCGGAAGTTGTTCTTACTGGCCTTTGTGACATCAATGATTTTGTTTAGAACGTTACTAAACCGTAATCTGTGGCTAAATCCTTTGTCTGATGTCATGGGCGGATGGGGCATCTGGGAGACCGTGAATGGCGAGCAGAAGCTGACTACTGAGTGCATCGAGAACCTGATCATGATGGTGCCGTTTTCAGCAGTAGTGCTGTGGACGTTCGGAGAGAAGATTGGAAACGGCTGGAAGAAGATACTGTGGTATAGTGGAAAGATGGCATTTATCTTTTCGGTAAGCATTGAGATGCTGCAATTATTGCTTCGCTTAGGTACGTTCCAGCTATCGGATATCTTTTACAACACAGTCGGCGGAGTAGTAGGTGGTATGGCGTACTATGTGGCGATGAAGGCAAGAAAGCGTCTGTAAAACTGGATGAAATTGTGATATACTGGGAGCAGTAGCTCCCTACGCTGCTCGTAATAATATCACACACCTCTCCGTGGTGAGCAGCAGGCAACGGTCTAAGGATCGGCGAAGATGTGAAGAAACATAGAAGAAAGGAGCTGGTAGAAGTGGAAGCAATGGAAGGAAAGTACTTGGAACTTGTTCAGAATTGTATTAATTATGCAAGAAGTTTCATGACATTACCCGAACCTATTGAATCCTATTTTGAAGACTGCCCATCTGACAGATTCAAAACAATGGACAATGCCGCAGAGGGATGCGGAAATAAATTGTATTTTAATAAGCCGTGGTTTACAGGACAAGATAGATGGGAAAATCATAGGGTTGATATAGAGTTCTTCATTTTTCATGAGCTGCGACACTTACATCAGCACTATGAAATTGCGTTGTTGGATAGCAATAATACTGTACATGAAGATATTCCTCACAGTATTCTACCCATAGGAGTTTCTTGTTGACCCCATTGTGCAGGAGCTCCCTGCGGATGTAGTCATAATCAGGCATCCTTCTATTGGTTGCTGATTTTACCTTGGGAAAAAGCATTTCCTCAAGTGCGCTGTCGGTCATGTCATGATCCAATGGCCAGGAAAGATTCATTTCCACAGCCCGTTTGACGACCTTGGCAACTGTGTTACGGGACACACCGCAGCTATGTGCGATGTTCCGTTCACTGAATCCTAAGCTTTTCAGGCGAAGGATTTCTCGATACTTGGTCATAATGGTGACCTCCTTTAACTGTATTCACATCTGCTGATGTGTGCTTACAGTATAAAGGAAATCTATGTAATAGAGTCCATAAAGTGGCTCTGAATTACCGGAATGCATGGCTCTCATTCTCGGTTCTTCCGCAATTATCCGTTTTTAATCTAGGAAATCTTATAAGTTTATAGTATAATGATTGTAATAAAGTTATGGAGATTTCTTATGAATACATTTGATTTAGATTCATTTTTCCCGAAAGACAAGTTGCAGTTAATTAAGGTTGAACAAACAAAAGAGAGAATTCATATTTACCTGAAATCAATAACAAAAAGTTGTGTCTGCCCCAAATGTGGCCAATCTACTGAGGAATATCACGGCACCTATGTAAGACACGTTCAGGATCTTCCTGTTTTGGGAAAAAATGTTCAGTTACATATTAAAGCGCATGAATATAAGTGTGCAAATACCGATTGTAATGCCAGTACAATCGCAGAGAATTTTAATGGTTTTCTCAATTATTATAGCCGGATGACAGAACGCTGCGCTGACTTTATTTGTTCATTAGCATTAGAAACCAGCTGTGAAGGCTGTTCCAGGATATGTAAGGTATTAGGGATAAAGATTAGTGGAGATACGGTGATCCGTCTTCTTTTGAAGAGATATCAGGCTATGGAACATGATTTCATTGGAGGTAAAATAGGGATTGATGATTTCGCTTATAAAAAACGTCATACATATGGAACCATCATAGTAGATGAGGAAACTCATAATCCTATCACACTACTGGATGGAAGAGACGGTGACTCTTTGCGGGAATGGTTGAAAAATAATAAACATATCAAAGTAATTACCAGAGATAGAGCCAGTGCTTATGCAAAGGTTATAGCAGAAGAGCTGCCGGATGCAATGCAGGTAGCAGACCGTTTCCATCTTCATCAAAATTTACTGGAAGCAATAAAAAAAGCCTTAAATCATGAACTGCCGGCCACTGTAAAGATTCCGCATGACGATGAATCCGAAGAAAATCATGAGA
This sequence comes from Pseudoflavonifractor sp. BSD2780061688st1 E11, assembly GCF_005844125.1. Taxonomy (NCBI): domain Bacteria; kingdom Bacillati; phylum Bacillota; class Clostridia; order Eubacteriales; family Oscillospiraceae; genus Pseudoflavonifractor; species Pseudoflavonifractor sp. BSD2780061688st1 E11. Next base: position 55,400 of record NZ_SPHM01000022.1, on the reverse strand, counting down.
CTGGTAAAAAAAATCGCACAAGATGTGGATAACTTCTCGAATTATTCTGAAAAACGGTATAAGAAGATTTGTCAGATCCAGGAATTACTAAAGGAAGGATGTAGTTATAGAGAAATCGCCCGCCGCATGGGAGTTGGAAGGAACACAATAGCAAAATACAGAAAAGGGGATCCCAAAGAATTGAGTATGTATGGGATACACCAAAGTAAACTGGATATTTTTCATGATTTTATTTTAGACTGCCTGCATTCTGGAAAGAGTAAAAGTAAAACCGTAAAATCAATATATGCCAGAGGTTACAACGGCTCAAAGAGCAATGCTTTTGAATATCTTGTAAAAATAGAGCATCGAGAAGGAAAAACTTTTGAACCGCAGCCATATATCAGAACGCAGACAGAAGCACTGAAATATAGAATGAGAAGTAAAGGGAAAACAGCAGATTATATTACAAGAGAAGGCGTGTTCAAACATATGTGGATGGATGTAAGCCTGACAAATCTTCAAAAATGCTATATTTACAATCAATTTCCCCATCTATGGGAACTGCATATATGCATTAGGGAGTTTCGGAATGTTTTCAAGAAAAAGATGGTAGTATTGCTCTATTTATTCATTGATAAGTATAAAAAGAGTAAGGTCAAAGAATTACGCAGTTTTGCTAAAGGTTTGGAAAATGACATGGATGCCGTTGAAAATGCAGTGGCCTATGATTATAGTAATGGTTTTGTATAGGGAACCAATAGCAGACTCAAAATGATAAAACGCACTATATACGGTAAATGTAATAAAGAATTAGTGGAAGCAAAACTGCGGTATATGAGGCAAGAGTAAAACGGATAATTGCGGAAGAACCCGCCACCGCAGAATATTCAACTGCACAAAGCAATAAACAAAATTGTGCAGTTTGTTAAATTTAAGAAGGGAATTTTACATGAATACTCAACAGCGTGACTTTTTAAAAATCATTTCCGCAGCTTTGAACAATCAGCCGCCTGATTTTCAGGGCTATCAGCTGCCTGAAGACTGGAAGCGTTTACATAAGATCAGTTCCGAACAGAAACTATCACCAATGATCTATGATCAGCTGTATCGTCTGCCGGCCTTTCAGAAAGCTCCGGCGTCATTACAGCAAAAGTGGAGGGGAGAAGCAGTAGCAGCGGCAGGCAGGCAGGTGATCCAGACAGAATCCTTTGCACAGGTTTGTGATGAACTGACCAGACGGGGAATTCGATACGTAGTACTGAAAGGTATTTCCTGCAGAGTCTGGTATTCTCATCCGGAACTTCGTCCGTCGGGAGACGAGGATATTCTGATCGACCCGGAAAATCTGAAAGTCTGTCATGAAGTATTACGAGAACTTCATTTTATAAACGAAAAATCATTGGATGTCCCGGACATTCAGAAAGAGCATGAAATCACGTACCTTGCACAGAACGGATCACTTTATCTGGAAGTGCACTTGGATGCGATTGGCAAAGAAAACGCCATGCAAAGGCAGCTGAATGTACAGTTTACGAATCTGTTGGACAAGACGGAAAAAATTACATTTGAGGGACATGACTTTTTCGTGTTAGAGCCAACCGAGCAGATGATTCAGCTGATGTCACATTTTTACAAGCACCTCTATGGATCTGGAGTGGGTGTCCGCCAGATGATCGATCTGCTTCTTGGCATCCAAAAGCTTTCCGACCGGATTGACTGGGACAAATTTGGACAGTTCCTGAAAGAGCATCATATGCAGAAACTGTTTGCTGCAATCCTGAATGCGGGGACAGATTATCTGCATCTGGAGCTTGAAAATATTCCGGGCACGTTTATCCGCAAAAAGGTTCGCCCGGAAGCACTGGTGGATGATATGTTTGCAGGAGGCATTTACGGCTTCGGGGAGAATAATGACAGGAAACTTTCCGGATTTACCGCGGTGGAAATAGATTCTGGAGAAAACAAATGGAAAAGGATTCTTTTTCCATCCAGGATACGACTGGGAGACCGTTATCCTAAATTGAGAGAAAAACCATACCTGTATCCGTATTTCGTTGTGAAACGATGGTTTGAACTGTTTCTGGAATACGGATCAGGAAAGGAGAAACGGGAACTCCTGAAGAAACGGATGAGTATTGCAGAGAAACGGAAACAAGTGCTAAACTATTACCGATAACCTTGTTAACAAATTACAAAGGAACCTTCCGGGAGGTGATCATGATTTCTATCCTTCAAACAATTTTGACCAACATTCTCAAAGCCATATATGAGTCTTTTGGCTTTGCAGTTCTTCTTGCCATATTTTTTATGTTTTTCTATCTGTTCGCTAAGGCGACCAGCTGGAAGCGGGCGGTGAAGATCTGGCTGGAAATGTTTCGGAAGTCATCCGAATTCCGGAAAATGTTCCTGTTTGTTTTTTATGTGGCGCTGATGCTCTTCCGGACGCTGTTGAACAGAAGTATCTGGAGTAACCCGTTATCCAATGTGATGGGAGGATGGGGACTGAACGGAGATGATGGTAAGCTGAGCACAGAGGCAGTTGAGAATGTCTTTCTTTTTATTCCGTACATCCTGCTTCTGTTCTGGACGTTCTCTCATAAACTATGGAAAACCAGAAAAGTGACATGGATGCTGGCATCCGCTCTGGGAATCGGTTTTGGGACATCCCTTGGAATTGAATTTCTACAGCTGCTTCTCTGCCTGGGGACCTTCCAGCTTTCCGATCTGTTTTACAATACGCTGGGAGGAGTTCTTGGCGGCATGATCTATGTGACAGCAATGAAGGTCAAGGAAGCGTGGAAGGTAAGATAAGGACACTCCCAACCTTGACCGCTTTCCATCTTCATGATAAAGTAAAGCATAACAGGTGAATGATGTCCTTTTAAAATCTGGCTGGGCAGACGCCCTTTCCAGACAGAAAAGAGGACATCCTATTGTTTATGTCACTGGCATCGGAAAGGAGAATGGGGAGGATGAGAAAGAAACTTCCTATCGGCATCGATGGATTTGAAAAAATCAGAAGTAATGATTTTTATTATATTGATAAGACAATGTTCATTAAAGAGCTTTTACAAAATTGGGGCGAAGTGAATTTATTTACCCGCCCCAGACGTTTTGGTAAATCTTTGAATATCAGTATGTTGAAATCTTTTTTTGAGATTGGAAATGATCCAACTTTATTTGAAGGACTGAAGATCGCAGAGGAAAGGGAACTATGCGAAAAATATATGGGGAAGTTCCCGGTGATTTCTATCAGCCTGAAAAGTGTGGACGGTTTGAATTGAGTTATGCTATGTCAAATGCTACATTGATCGACAGTTTGAATACACTTTCCAGGTTGTTGAAGCAACATTACGGTCAGAGTGTCATCCTGCTGATCGATGAGTATGATGTTCCATTGGATAAAGCGTTTCAGTCCGGATATTATGATGAGATGGTAAATTTCATCCGTAATCTGCTTGGCAATGCGCTGAAGACGAATGACAGTCTGTATTTTGCGGTGCTTACAGGGTGTCTCAGAATCTCCAAAGAAAGTATTTTTACCGGACTGAACAACCTGAAAATACATACGATATCCGATGTCCGGTATGATGAATACTTTGGTTTTACGGATGCAGATGTAGATGAAATCTTGCGCTTTTATGGCTTGACGTCGTATAAGAATGTGATACGGGAATGGTACGATGGATATCGTTTCGGCAAAGTGGATGTATACTGCCCATGGGATGTGATTAATTATTGTGATGTTTTGCTGGCGGATCCGGAAGCCGAACCTGAGAATTATTGGGCGAACACAAGTGGGAATGATCTTGTCCGCCGTTTACTGGTAAGATCGGATCAGACCACACGGGATGAAATAGAGCAGTTGATTGGCGGGGGTACGATTGCGAAAACACTCCGGCAGGAACTGACTTGCCGGGATGTGGAGGACTCGATTGATAATGTCTGGAGTATTCTGTATTCCACTGGATATCTGACCCTGAAAGAACGCCTGAATGGAAAGCAGGTGAAACTGGCGCTTCCGAACCGGGAAGTAAGGGAATTGTTTATTGATCTGGTAAAGGAATGGTTTCAGGAAACAACCCTTGCGGATTCTGCGAGGATTCATCGATTCTGCGCGGCATTCCCGGCTGAAGATGTATCCACAATTCAGGACATGCTCCATGATTATTTATGGGATTCGATCAGCGTGCGTGATACAGCAGTGCGAATGAATAGGAAAGAGAACTTTTATCATGGAATGGTATTGGGACTGTTGCAAAGCCAGGGAAGCTGGAGGGTTCAGTCCAATGATGAGACCGGGACAGGATACAGTGATATTTCTATCAGCACTCGGGAGCGGACGGGGATTGTGATCGAAATAAAATATGCAAATGATGGTAATTTAGACGGGGCCTGTGCGGAAGCATTAAAGCAGATTGAAGACAGAAACTATGCAGAAGGTCTCCGGCGTCGGGGAATGAAGAAGATCATCAAGTACGGAATGGCATTTTACAAAAAGGAATGTATGGTTGTAAAGGCCTGATTGTAATGCTGGGAGAAAGGCTGGTCAGCAGATGAGTAATGTGAATAAGAAAAAATTGCCGGTAGGAATCGAAAGTTTTGAAAAGATCCGTACACAGGATTTTTATTATGTAGATAAAACGGTAATGATTCGGGATTTGATTCAAAGATGGGGCGAAGTGAATCTGTTTACGCGTCCAAGACGTTTCGGAAAGTCGCTGAATATGAGCATGTTAAAAGCTTTCTTTGAAATCGGCGGTAATCGGGCGCTGTTTGATGGTTTGAAGATTTCGGAGGAGAAAGAGATCTGTGAAGAGTATATGGGAAAGTTTCCTGTGATTTCTATCAGTCTGAAGGATGTGGAAGGATCCGACTATGATGTTGCACGTACACTTTTATGTTCTGTGATTGGAAATGAAGCGCTTCGGTTTTATGATCTTCTGAAAACCAGTGCAAAGTTGAATACAGTGGAGCGTCAGCAGTATGAACAGCTTGTTCGGACAGATCAGACACAGACAGAAAGTTTTGTTATGTCGGACGCGGTATTAATGGGAAGTCTGAAGACACTTTCTTCTCTTTTGGAGAAGCATTATGAAAAGAAAGTAATTCTGCTAATCGATGAGTACGATGTTCCTCTCGCAAAAGCAAATGAGCAGGGATATTACAATGAAATGGTGCGAATGATGAGAAATCTGCTTCAGCAGGTTTTAAAAACGAATAACAGTCTTTACTTTGCAGTACTGACGGGTTGTCTTCGTGTAGCGAAAGAGAGTATTTTCACCGGATTTAACAATTTTAAAATTTATTCCATTACAGATGTTCGATTTGACGAATATTTTGGATTTACAGACAATGAAGTCAAGGAAATGCTGGCGTATTATGGACAGTCCGAAAAATATCAGACTGTTCGAGAATGGTACGACGGGTATCATTTTGGAGCTTTGGATGTCTATTGCCCGTGGGATGTGATCAGTTACTGCGATGATTTGATCGATGACCGGGATGCAAGACCTAAGAATTACTGGATCAATACGAGTGGAAATGATGTAGTTCGTCACTTCATCGAAAAGATGGGCGACGGAGTGATGCAAAGTGAAATGGAAGCATTGATTGACGGAAAAGAAGTAGAGAAGGAAATTCATGAGGATTTAACATATCAGGAGATTTATATTTCAGTGAAACATATCTGGAGTATGCTTTTTATGACGGGATATCTGACAGGGCAGGGGCAGGCAGAGGGAGACCGGTATAAGCTTGTAATTCCAAATCTGGAGATTCGAAGTATTTTTATCCGGCAGATCATGACAATGTTTCAGAAAGAAGTTGCAAAAGATGGAACACTTTTAGAAAAATTCTGTCATGCATTAGAAACAGGGAATGCTCCTGACGTAGAGAAGTTCTTTACTTCTTATTTAAAAAAGACCATAAGCATTCGGGATACATTTGTACAAAAGACATTGAAGGAAAATTTTTATCATGGGATACTCCTCGGAATACTGGGGTATAAAGAGGGGTGGATTTTGAAATCCAAAAAGGAATCCGGAAACGGATACAGTGACATCTGGATTTACGATGAAGAAAAGGAACTTGGCATGATTATTGAAGTGAAGTATGCACAGGAAAGGCAGCTTGAATCCGTCTGCCGGGAGGCGATTCTTCAGATCGAAAGAAACAGCTATGTGGAAGAATTGAGAGAAGAAGGCTGCTATACGATTATCAAATACGGGATTGCATGCTATAAGAAAAAATGCCGGGTCGCTGTAAAAAAAAGAATCCGTACTCAAATAGAACCTGGAGAATATAAGAGAGCGGCCACCCTGACTTATTATGTCAGAGCAGCCGCTCCCTTTGTATCCTTATTTGCAAGTCTCATCATGAACTGAAATACTCATCCAACACAGCATCATCCTTTTCCACAACATACGTACTTCCGCCTTTATCTTCTACATGTTCCACCATGCTGACAAGTAGTACCGGTTTGGCTGCATTCGGATCAGTGGTGAAGACGCTGAACCAGCCGATTTCCTGACCGGTAGTTCCCTGCTCGGATTTGAGCTCCGCAGTTCCGGTTTTTCCTGCGAGTTCCGTATCGTTGCGGTGTGCCGCATAGCCGGAGCCGGCCCGGTTGTTGACTACGGATTTCAGATCTTCTGTGAGAATGGATGTATTCTCCTGAGAGATCGCGTTTTCAATCCAAACGGTAGCGGACGGATTGTCTTTGTAAATCAGGTAAGGCTGAATCATGCTTCCGTTATTGGAAAAGGCCGTATACATAACAGCCAGATGAAGCGGATTGGCCAGTACCTGTCCCTGTCCGTAACCGCTGTCGGCAAGCTGGATCTCCTCGGTAATGGAGCCGTCGTTGTCATACTGGGACTGGGACATCTTGATCTCAAACGGAACAACCTGATTGAAACCGAATTTGTCCAGACCGGCGGTAAACTTGTCTGCTCCGAGATTCAGAGCCGCCTTGGCAAAGAAAATGTTATCTGAGTAAATCAGTGCATTTTCCAGAGTACCCGGTGAATAGTCCTGCAGAGTAGTGACATAATAGCTGCCCCAGCTGGAGTCTTTCTGCCAGCTTGTGCCATTGCTTCCATAATCCTGATTCGGATCGATTGTTCCTTCTGCCAGACCGATGGCTGCTGTAAACGGCTTCAACGTGGAGCCCGGAGCGAAGGTCTGACGGAAGCGGTTGTAAAGAGGCTGGCTTTCGTCATTGTTCAGCGTATCCCACTGATCGGTAGTAAGACCGAGAATGAACTGGTTTGTGTCGTAGGATGGTGTACTTACAAGGGCAAGCACCTCGCCGGTGTACGGGTTCATAGCGACGGAGCAGCCTTCATCTTCCTGGAACTGTTCGTACAGAGACTGCTGCAGTGTAATATCAATGGTCAGCCGGATATCCTCACCATCTGTCTTTTCCTGATAGGCGAGAACAGACTTCTGTTCCCCGTTTTCATCTTCGATGACTATGGTATAACCGTTTTTCCCGCGTAGTTCGTCTTCATACAGAGATTCCAGCCCGCTTTTTCCGATGACGCTGTCAGAAGAGTATCCTTCGTCCGGATGTTCTTCCAGATCTTCGGCAGTGACGCTGGACACGTATCCGATCAGATGTGCGGCGGCTTCTCCGTAAGGGTAGTTTCTGACTTCTACAGTAGAGAGCATCACACCGGAAATCTCGAGAAGCTGGCTTCGAAGATCCGCATCGGAAGCAGAGATGGTTGTCAGCGGCACGAAAGAGTCATCTGTCACCCAGCCCTGTGAGAGTTCGGATTCGATGGCGTCACTGGTCATCCCGAGAAGCTCTGCCAGTGTCTCAACGTCCGCAGAATGATCTTCATTCATCTCTCCAGGAACAAGACCGACGGAATAGGCGGTGCCGGTACCTGCAAGTACGACATTGTTTCTGTCAAGGATCTGGCCTCGTGCGGCCTCATCGGTGTAGATTCTGACTTTATCCGTCGAAGTCAGCTCTGGAAAGATCACGCTGTCATCCCAGACAAGGACGGTCCCCTTTTCGCTGTCGTTTGTAAATCGGGCTGTATTATCATAGGAAATTTCTCCTGCGAGCGTTGTCAAAGTAACCGAATAGGAAACACTGTCCTTTTCTTCGGATTTGATCTCTACTTTGACATCGGAACAGCCGATTCCTTCGTAAATGTTCTGATTTCTTGAAATGAAATCATCTTTGGAGACATCCCCGGTATCTACAAGATTGTACATCTTTTCATAATCCTGTGAAGTGATATAGGAAAAATAATTCTTCAGAATATCGGAAGGATTCTCTCCTGTACCGCGCAGACGGAAGAAAAGAAATACTCCTGCTGCGATTATGACAATGACTGCCACAATCAGGATCACGGGAAGAACCATGGATTTCTTCCGGGAAGAAGAACGTCTTCTTTTTCGACTCATAAAATGCAATTCCCTCCTTATAAATATAGAATGCAAAAGTATCATATTCTTATTTCATTATATCGGATTTCTATTTGCTTTTCAGCAACTTTAGGAAAAAATAAGAAAAAGTGACAGGACATACTTTTTTCAAAATTTCATCACATGATCACCACAATGAGACATTATAGTAATAGATGTAAAAAGGAAACAAAGATAAAAAAAGGAAGTGCATAATTTATGAAAAAACAGTTTTTCAATTTCCATAAAAATACTGAAGAGAACAAAGACAATATGACAAATGATCAGTCACAGGGATACGAAGGATATCAGAATTACCGGAACGATTATCAGCAGAATTACCAGCAGGATTCTTTTTATCCATATGGACAGCAGACTCCGGAGCAGGATCCGCACAAGAAGTCCCCAAAGAAGAGAAAAGGCGTCAAGACGGTCGCGGCAGTTACAGGACTGGCCGTTCTCTTTGGCGGCATAGCAGGAGGAGCATTTTATGGAGTCAATTATCTGGTGGGCGGAAGCGGCAGCTCTTCCAATCAGATTGCGCAGGCGGATACAGCAAGTCTGACACAGGTCTCCTCAGGGACAACCAATACAGATCTGACGGATCTGGTCAAAGCGAGCATGCCGTTTGTTGTATCGATCCAGAATATGTCAGTGGAAGAAGTACAGAACTTCTTCGGCGGTACATCCCAGCAGGAATCCACGAGTGTAGGTTCCGGTATTATCGTCGGAGAGAATGATACAGAGCTTCTGATTGTGACGAATGCTCATGTAGTAGAGAATGCAAATACCCTGACAGTAACATTTAATGATGAAACCAGTCTGGAAGCCAATATCAAAGGTTCTGATTCCGATAAAGACCTTGCGGTTGTAGCTGTTCCGCTTGACAGCATCAGCAGTGATACAAAGTCAGCAATCAAGACAGCAACTCTTGGCGATTCTGACGCACTGCAGGTTGGAGAGGAAGTCATTGCAATCGGTAACGCACTTGGATACGGACAGTCCGTAACGAACGGAATTGTAAGTGCCAAGGACAGAGAGATCAGCGGATATGACGGAACTCTGATTCAGACAAACGCAGCGATCAACCCTGGTAACAGCGGCGGCGCGCTTCTGAATACAAAAGGTGAGGTCATCGGTATCAACTGTGCGAAGATCAGTGATTCGTCTGTAGAGGGTATGGGATATGCCATTCCGGTTTCCGAAGTTTCTGATATTATTCAGAATCTGATGAACCAGCAGACAAAGACAAGAGTTAGTGAAGAGGAACAGGGAAGTCTCGGAGTTCAGGTAATGGATATCGATGAGACAACGGCAGAACGTTACGGAATGCCGCAGGGCGTTTATATTACAGGGCTTACACAGGATAATACAGATTCCGACCTGCAGCGTGGATATATTATTACCGCGTTGAATGGAACAACCATCTCAGATACCAGCGATCTCCAGAATGAACTGGGCTACTACCGTGCAGGTGAAGATGTTACGCTGACTGTACAGTCCGCAGGATCAGACGGGGAATACACCTCCCGGGATATTACAGTGACACTGATTTCCAGCCAGTCAAATCAGTAGGTCCGGCATACTACTTGATTTTTCCGGATACAGACCATATAATATGGTTGTACATCATGACAGGAGTGAAACGATGAACAGATACCGGAAAGAACATGACAACAAGTGGTATGAGATTACACTGAAAGATGAAAGTGTCAAGCTCGTAAAAGGGCAGCAGTCCATACCGGCGGTTAAACGAAAATATAAAGGACAGATCCGGTCAATCAGGCGGATTTCCATGCAGGGCCTGCAGGGCAGGCAGAAGGAGAAACTTGGAAATTATATCGCGTTTCTGGATCTGGAATATAATACAGGGGATCAGAATAAATACCCGACGGAAATCATTTCCGTCGGGATATTGATCGTTGAGAGGAAAAGTATGAAGGAAAAAGAATCATACTATTCTCTTGTACGCCCTAAATTTAATACTGTGCTGAATCCATACTGCATGGAGCTGACAGGACTCAGGCAGGTGGAAGTCGACCACGCGCCTGGATTCGGACGGGTTTTTCGTGAAGTGCTGGATCTGTATCGTAAATGGAACATCCGGCAGACCTTTGTCTTTGGAAGCGCGGATAAGCCGGTCTTTCTGGATAATCTGCTTCTGAATGAAGAGGAAGAGGAGCTGTACCGGATCGGTGAAGGAATGAGGGATATTTCGCTTCAGTTATTTTTTACTTTATTTGGAAAGGACGGGAGTCTTTCCCTGGAAAAGATGGGAAGAATCCTGAATGTCTCGGTGGATGGAGCACTTCACAATGCGCTGAACGATGCGAGGCTTCTTTATTTATGCTATCGCGCAGTGATAAAGGGTGAGATTCCGCAGGACAGGCTTTCCATGGCCAGGGAGGAGCTTTTGATACGTGAGGTCTATCAGAAAAGCCGAAAATTTGAAGAGCCGATGACCGGATATCCGGAGGAGAAAAAACAGGCAGCCTATGCATTGATCGAGGAGCTGATGAGTACGGTAAAGACGGACTCGCTTCGGGAGAAAGGAAAGGTTCTGGCGCTTTGCGATGACATTCTTCTGATGACGGGGGAGAAAGCACGCTATCAGAGAGAGTATTTTCACTGGATTTAAGAATGACAAAAAAGGAGAACGTATATGCTTCAGATCAAACACATACGAAAGGAGTACAGGACGGGGAAACTGGTGCAGAAAGCACTTGATGATGTTAGTCTGAATTTAAGAGACAATGAATTTGTCGCGATCCTCGGACCGAGCGGTTCCGGAAAAACGACACTTCTGAATATTGTCGGAGGGCTGGACCGTTATGACAGCGGAGACCTGATTATCAACGGGATATCGACAAAGAAGTATAAGGACAGAGACTGGGATTCCTACAGAAACCATACGATCGGATTCGTTTTTCAAAGCTACAATCTGATTCCACATCAGACGATTCTGGCAAATGTAGAGCTTGCACTTACGATTTCCGGAGTCGGGAAAGCTGAAAGGCGCGAGAGGGCTCAGAAGGCGCTGGAAGAGGTGGGACTGGGGGAACAGTCGCACAAAAAGCCGAACCAGCTTTCCGGAGGTCAGATGCAGAGGGTTGCGATTGCGCGTGCCCTTGTCAATGACCCGGATATCCTGCTGGCGGATGAGCCGACGGGGGCGCTGGACAGCGCGACGAGTGTCCAGGTAATGGATCTTTTAAGGGAAGTGGCCAAGGACCGGCTGGTTGTCATGGTCACCCATAACCCGGAGCTGGCAGAGGAGTACGCGACCCGGATCGTTAATCTGAAAGATGGCAGGATCCGGTCGGATTCCAATCCATATGAGGTGGATGAAACTGCAATGAAGCAGCCGGAGCATCAGAACATGGGAAAATCATCCATGTCACTTTTGACTGCATTATCCCTTAGTTTTAATAATCTGAGGACAAAAAAGGCGCGGACGCTTCTGACCTCCTTTGCGGGATCAATCGGAATTATTGGAATTGCATTGATTCTTGCGCTTTCTACAGGTGTCAATCAGTATATTCAGTCTGTGGAAGAGGATACACTTTCGGAGTATCCGCTCGAAATCCAGAGCACGGGGATTGATATGACCGCCATGCTCGGAGACGGAGGCGGGGAAGAGAAAGAGGCCGGCGACGTGGATGTGATCCAGATGGTCAGCAATATGTTTTCTACCATGGATTCCAATGATCTGGAATCCTTAAAAAAGTATCTGGAGAGCGGTGAGAGTGATATCAAAGACTATACCAATGCGGTGGAATACTCTTATTCTGTATTTCCGCAGATTTACCGTGAAGATGGAGATTCCATCCGGCAGGTGAATCCGGACCGCTCATTTGATGCACTTGGATTCGGATCAGCCTCCGGGTCCAACAGTATGATGTCCTCCATGATGAGTACGGACATGTTTTATGAAATGCCGGAAAATGAAAATCTCTATAAAGGGCAGTACGATGTAAAGGCCGGTCGATGGCCGGAGAATTATAATGAGTGTGTGGTTGTCCTGACGGCAAACGGGAATGTCAGTGACTTTATGCTTTATACACTCGGACTTCGGGATGCTGTGGAACTGGATGAGATGATCCGGCAGTTTATCAATGAAGAAGATATCGAAACACCGGAAAATATGGGAAGCTATTCCTATGAAGATTTTCTCGGTATTACCTTTAAACTGGTCAACAGTGCGGACTATTATACGTACGACAGTCAGTATGGTGTCTGGACAGACAAATCCGGCAATGAAACCTATATGAAAGATCTCGTGAAAAACGGGGAAGATCTCAAGGTAGTAGGTGTTGTCCAGCCTGCAGAAGATGCCAATGCAGTGGCACTTTCTTCCGGAATCGGCTACCCGTCTTCTTTGACCCGGCATGTAGCAGAAGAGGCGGAAGACAGTGAGATCGTAAAACAGCAGATTGCGAATCCAGACGTCAATGTCTTTACCGGGGAGGCGTTCGGTGAGACAGAAAGCCAGAACGGGCTGGATATGAACTCGTTATTTACCGTCAATACGGATGCACTGGAAAATGCTTTTCAGTTCAACAGCGATGCGCTCTCAGGCAGTCTGTCCGGAGCAGTGGATTTTTCCGACCTGTTCCAGATGGATGGAAACACTCTGGACCTTTCCAAAATGGTGGATCTTTCCGGAATCCAGATCGAGCTTCCGGATGCAGGCAGTCTGAATCTGAATGATCTGATGGGGAATCTGAACCTGACTGTTTCGACGGAAGGGATGACAAAACTGGCGGGAAATCTGATTTCCGGCTATCAGGACTACGCAAAAGAGCATCCGGAGGCAGATTATTCGGGGCTGAGCGAAGACTTTGCAGGATATTTGAAAAGTACGGACGCACAGAAGATTCTCAAAGAAAATATTCTGGAGATCATTGAATCAAACGGCGGCATCACCGCATCGGTTGAACAGATTCAGAACCTCTTCCGTGAAGTTTTAAGCGGTTTTATGGAGTATGCATCGGAGCATGGATATACGGATTCGGAGAGGTTTGATGAATATCTTCTGGAATACCTTCAGACACCGGCTGCGGCAGAGATCATCAACAGTTGGGGCAGCAGAATCTTTGATTCTGTACAGGATATTTCCATCACCACAGAGCAGCTTCAGAAGATTGCCCGGGAGATGGCAGCCGGATATCTGGATTACGCAGAAAAGAATCAGCTGCCGGATCTGACAAAGATGGATGACTATTTTGTCAGCTACCTGAATACAGATGCGGGGAAAGAAGCGCTTTCCTCCGGAATTTCGGAGATAGTTGATATGGAGAGCCTGCAGTCGCAGGTTGGTACGGCCCTTGAAACTTATATGAAAGAAGTGATGGGCGCGTATACAGGCGCAATTTCCAACGCACTGGAAACTCAGATCAGCTCTGCCATGAGCCAGGTGGTAAGCCAGATGAGCAGCGGAATGGAGACGGTGATGCAAAGAGCAATGAGTCGGGTGGGAACGAGCCTTCAGGAGGCCATGGGAGATGCCATGACCATCGATGCAGACGCCTTTGCCAATGCGTTTGAAATGAACATGAGTGAGGAGGAGCTCTCCGAGCTGATGATGTCCATGCAGTCTACGGGAGAGACTTCCTATGACAGTAATTTAAGAAATCTGGGATATGTGGATTTTGATGTCCCGGCAGGTATTGCCATTTATCCAAAGGATTTTGAGAGCAAAGAAGAAGTCGTAAAGATTCTGGACGGCTATAATAGTCAGATGGAGGCACAGGGAAAAGACGAGCAGGTGATCACCTACACAGATATGGTTGGTACTCTTATGTCTTCGGTTACGGATATTATCGATATTATCAGCTATGTACTGATCGCCTTTGTGGCCATTTCTCTGGTGGTTTCTTCCATCATGATCGGTGTCATTACCTACATCAGCGTGCTGGAGCGGAAAAAGGAAATCGGAATTCTCAGGGCCATTGGTGCCTCAAAGGGGAATATTTCCCAGGTGTTCAATGCGGAGACCTTTATCATCGGGCTTTGCGCCGGGCTCATTGGAATCGGGCTTACCCTTCTGCTTCTCATACCGGGAAATGCATTGATCCATCATCTTGCAGATACGAATGAGGTAAGCGCCGTGCTCCCTGTAGTGCCGGCACTGATTCTGATCGCGTTAAGTGTCGTGCTTACGCTGCTTGGCGGACTGATCCCTTCACGAAAGGCGGCAAAGAGCGATCCGGTGACAGCGCTTCGTACCGAATAATAATATATAAAATCTCATTAAAAGCAATGTAAAAGGCGGTTCAGACATGAGAAGATATAAGACAGAAAATAACTACCGTACAGGGACAGCAGCGTTTGTGCTTCTGTGCAGTCTTGCTTTGACGGCATGTCAGGGAGCACAGAATACAGGCGGCAATAGTCAGGAGGAATCCAGAAAAGAGTTTTTCGCCATGGATACCTATATGACCTTTACCGCTTACGGGGACAATGCCGGCGAAGCGCTGGAAAAGGCGGAGAAAGAGATTCATACACTGGAGTCCGAGTGGTCCGTCACGGATGAAAACAGCGAAATTTACGCGGTCAATCACAGTAATGGAAATGTGGTGACGCTCAGTGAGGATACAGCAGGTGTTGTCAGCTTTGCCCTGGAAATGGCAAAAGAGACCGATGGAGCACTGGAGCCTACCATTTATCCGGTGTTGACGGCCTGGGGATTTACGACCGATGAAAACCGGATTCCGGGAAGTGAGGAGATTCAGTCGCTTCTTGACCGTGTCGGCTACGAAAAAGTGGAGCTGAACGGGCAGGAAATCCGTCTGCCGGAAGGAATGGAGCTGGATCTGGGCGCTGTAGGAAAGGGTTATGCGGGAGATCTGACAGCAGAGATTGTGAAAGAGAGCGGAGTAACGTCGGCTCTTTTAAATATCGGCGGCAATATTCAGACCGTGGGCTCCAGACCGGATGGAAATGACTGGCGGCTTGCCATACGGAGTCCTTACGGAGACGGAGAGGTCGGCGTGCTTGAGGTATCGGACTGCGCCGTGGTGACCTCCGGAAATTATGAGAGGTATTTTACCGGAGAGGACGGAAAACGATACGGACATATCATTGATCCGAAGACCGGATATCCGGTGGATAACGGACTGGCTTCTGTGACGATTGTGACCGAGGAAGGAAAGACGGGAGATGCCCTTTCCACCTCCATGTTCGTAAAAGGACTGGAAGGTGCGCAGGAATACTGGAAATCTCATGAGGGATTTGACATGATTCTGATGACAGAAGATGGAGAAATCTATCTGACAGAAGGCATTGAGAACAATTTTACCTTGACTGACAGCTTCAGCAATATGGAGAAACATATTATCAGAAGATAGAGGAGGGAGCGGAAAAGACGCGTCTTTCTCCGGATTCCGATTTATAAGGATGGGAAGCCGTTTCTGCGTAATTATTGCATGTTCTGGAAGAAAGACCGGAGCAACTATTACATGGAAGAGTTTGCTGAGATTCTGCACTGGCTTTTAGAAAAAAGCATAGGGAGAATGTCCGGTGGGAACTGCGGTTGCAATTGACGCCAAAGTGTGCTAAATTGGGAACTGTAATATTTCCTGTTAGAATTGAATAACTTTATCAAGTGAAGAATTCCTTTGTCAAAGAGGATGAATTTTAAAAGGGAACGGAGTGGAAATCTCCGGCGATCCGGTCACTGTAAGCAAGGAGTCTGTCCCAATTTATGTCATTGCGGCAATGCCGTGAGAAGGCTGGGACAGGCAAGGAGAGGCAAGCCAGGAAACCTGCTTGATAGAGAAGATGAAGCTTCCGTGTAAAGCAGACATCTGAAAATATGGGCGGCGGTCTTTGCCTGTCCATATGTTTTTGTCGTGCCTGCTTATAAAAAGCAGGTTTTTTTGTTCTGCAAAACGAATCTTCCGGTAAGTAGGAATATGGATCTGACGGGTAAGCCAAAGATCCTGTAACAGGAAAGGAAAATATACCGAAAGAAAGAAGGAGAGAACATGAAACAGAACATGGTGAAAAAGGTACTGGCGTGTCTTCTGACAGCCACAATGACGGTAGGACTTTCCGCCTGTGGAGGCAGTGACGGAAACAACAGCGGGGATGCGGGCAGAATCAGCTCTGATCAGGTGAAAGAGGACAATCAGGCTGCAGATGACGGTTCGTCTGACAGCAAGGACACCACAGAGAGTACGAAAAAAACCGAATATCCGCTGACGATCACGACTTATGGCCGGGATGGCGCCGAGTACACGATGACTTATGAAAAGGCGCCGGAAAAGGTGGCAGCGGTTTACCAGGGATCGGTGGAGACGCTGCTTGCTCTTGGACTGGAGGACCGGATTGTAGCGACGGCAGGGCTTGATAATGAGGTGCCGGATGATCAGAAAGCCGCATTTTCCAAAACAGACTATCTGGACGAGTTTACACCGTCCAAAGAGACAATGACGATGCTGGAACCGGATATGATTTTTTCCTGGGTATCCCTGTTTGATGAGGATAACCTTGGAAGCCCGGATGAATGGATTCAAAAAGGAACAAATGTCTATATCAATACGAATACCGCGGTGAAAGAAGATTCTCTGGAAAATGAATATAACGATATCCTGAACATTGGAAAGATTTTTGATGTGCAGGACCGTGCAGAAGAGATCGTAAATCAAATGAAAGAGACCGTAGAACACGTAAAAACGCTGGCCGAAGAACAGGAAGAAAAGCCGTCTGTCATGGTGGTGGAGAGCATGAATGATACCTTTACCAATTATGGCGCGGCAAGCATTGCGGGGGACATGGTGACCCAGCTTGGTGCCAGCCTTGCAAATCCGGACGCATCCACGGTTGGAAAGGAAGACATTTTAGCGGCAGATCCGGATGTGATTTTTGTCGTCTACATGCCATATACCGGGGATGATCCGGAAACGGTGAAGCAGGAAAATCTGGATAAGATTCTGGAAGATGAAGCCTTTCAGAGTCTGAGCGCCGTGAAAAATGACCGGGTTGTTCCGATTATGTTAAGTGAGATGTACGCAAGTGCGACAAGGACGCAGGACGGGATTGAGACTATCGCCAGAGGCCTGTATCCGGATCTGGATCTGAACGAATAGAGGGAGCATGATGAAAAGAGGAGCGATGAAAACAAAGACATATGGAATTCTGATTCTTGGGCTGTCTGCGGCTCTTATACTGTCACTTTTTACGGCGGTACTGTTTGGAAATGCGGATTTGTCCTTTCAGGATGTGTACCGTGTGATCGGATATGAGGTCTTTCATACAAAGAGCCTGTCCGCCTACGGCCAGGGAGCTGTCCACGATGTAGTCTGGCAGATCCGTCTGCCGAGAGTGCTGATGGCGGCAGCAGTGGGGACAGGGCTTTCCGTGTGCGGCGTTGTCATGCAGGCAGTTGTCAAAAATCCCCTGGCAGACCCGTATGTCCTTGGCGTCTCCTCCGGGGCATACCTTGGGGCTGCGGCATCCATTCTGCTTGGGATCGGTTCCGTATTTGGAGATCAGGGCATGGGGATTATGGCCTTTTTCGGGGCGCTGGCAGCGTCCTTTGGTGTGCTTTTTATTTCCGGCATCGGAGGACGCACGAGCGCGGGGAAACTGATTCTGGCCGGAATGGCGGTCAGTACCGTCTGCTCCGCGTTTGCGAACTTCCTGATTTATATTTCCCAGAACCGGGAAGCAACGACTCAGATTTCCTACTGGAGCATGGGAAGTCTTGCCACGGCTGACTGGGACAATGTGCCGGTTGTTCTTCCGGTCATGATAGTCGCAACACTGATTTTCTGGACTCAATCCCGGAAGCTGAATCTGATGCTTTTGGGCGATGAGACAGCGGTGACACTTGGGACCGACCTCCACCGGGTGCGGATCGTGTATCTGATTCTTTCCTCCCTGATGGTGGGAACCGCAGTCTGTGCGGCAGGAATGATCGGGTTTGTCGGGCTGATCATTCCCCATGCAGTGCGGATGTGTCTGGGGACAGACCATAAAAGGCTCATCCCGGTCAGCGCATTGACCGGAGCGGTCTTTCTGATCTGGACCGACGTGGCCTGCAGGGTCATTCTGGACTATGTGGAATTGCCGATCGGAATTTTAGTCTCCCTGATCGGTGCACCATGCTTTATTTATCTGATGATAAGGAAATCCTATGGGTTTGGAGGTGGGGAAGCGTGAAAATCAATACGGAAGATCTCCATCTTTCCTACGGGGCGCAGGAGATTTTAAAGGGAATCAGCATCCAAAGTAAGGAGAAGGAATTTATCGGACTGATCGGGCCGAACGGAAGCGGAAAATCAACGCTTCTCAAGTGCATTTACCGGACTTTGAAACCGGATCAGGGTGCTGTCTATCTGGACAGAAAAGAGCTGAGTACGATCCGCGTCAAAGATTCCGCCAGAAAACTGGCAGTGGTAGCTCAGCATAACCATTATAATTTTGATTTCACCGTACAGGAAATCGTCATGATGGGGCGGTCTCCCCACAAAAAGGCACTGGAACGGGACAATGCCGGAGACCATGCCATTGTAAAAGAAGCATTGCAGGCTGTCGGCATGTCGGAATTTGCGGATAGAAGTTTCTCCACGCTTTCCGGAGGGGAACAGCAGCGGGTTATTCTCGCAAGAGCCCTTGCCCAGCAGACACCCTGCCTGATTCTGGATGAACCTACCAACCATCTGGACATTACCCACCAGCTTCAATTGATGCGGATTGTAAAGGAGCGGAATGTGACGGTGATCTCGGCCGTCCATGACCTGAATATTGCGGCCATGTTCTGCGACCGTATTTACGCGCTCAAAGACGGCAGGATCGCAGGAGAAGGGACACCGGAGAGTTTGCTGACACCGGAGTTTATCCGGGAAATTTACGATGTGGAGGCAGAAGTCGTCAAAGATAAAAAAGGACAGATCCATATTTTATTTGTAGAGTAGCAGAAAAGGGATTGTACACCGTTTACTGGTGTGCGATCCCTTTTTCAGTGGATGAACTCATATAGGTGTTGAAAAATTTTTGACTTGCTGTATAATAGAGGAAGAAAGTACGCAAGATAATACGCAAGTATATGGAGGTACTGTCATGGGAGTGTATAAACCGCCTTTTACAATAACAAATGAAATATTATCATATGTATCTTCGATTTCAGAAAAGATTGGACGAATTTCGGCAACCAGTAATTTAGAATCCAAACCACATTTGAGAAGAAACAATCGTATCAAGTCCATTCATTCTTCATTGAAGATTGAAGCGAATTCTCTTTCTTTGGGGCAGGTTAGAGATGTAATCAACGGAAAGACAGTGCTTGGTGAACAAAAGGAAATTCAGGAAGTAAAAAATGCCTATGCCGCATATGAAAAAATTTCCGAGATCAATCCATACAACATAAGAGATTTGAAAAAATTTCATGGCATAATGACCAAATATGTTGTAGAAGAATCAGGTGACTTCCGTCGAGGTGAAGAAGGTGTTTTTAATGGCGATCAGTGCATTTTTATGGCACCACCTTCACGATTTGTTCCCCAGTTAATGGATGAACTTTTTGATTGGATGAAAGAAGCACAAAATAGTGTTCATCCTCTTATTTTAAGCAGCGTATTTCATTATGAATTTGTCTTTATCCATCCGTTCTCTGATGGCAATGGTAGAATGGCAAGATTATGGCATACTGCGATCCTTTCCAAGTGGAAGCCGATATTTGAATTTATTCCAATTGAGAGTCAGATCGAAAAATTTCAAGAAGAATACTATGACGCGATTGCTAAATGCCATCTGGATGGTGCATCAACAATTTTCATTGAATTTATGTTGTCACAAATTGATAAAATTCTGGATGACATTTCCATTCAGATCAGTGAAGATAATGGGCAGCTTTCGGAATACATTAAGAAACTGCTTGATGTTATGGAATATGATATTCCTTATACAAGCAATTCACTTATGGAAAAACTGGGGTTGAAATCTAAGGAAGGTTTTCGAAGAAATTATTTACGGCCGGCAGTAGACATGAATCTTATCCGTATGACAATTCCAGATAAACCTAACAGCAGGAACCAAAGATATGTAAAGATATGATATATTTAGATACCACGCCCGGTTCAATATGAACCGGGCGCTTTTGAAACAATCATAATCTGGTCATATGTAAGAAAACAGACATTAGAAGTAAAATGCTTGCCTGTATACCGACAGAGGAACTTTTGAAGCTGGATATCCTTCAGCCGGAAAAGATCAAAGACACGTATCAATTCCATTTCTCCCGGCATTATCGTGACGCGTTGGCAATAGATGAGTTTAACGGTCCACGTGGAGATTTCTATAAAAATATGTTCGCTAAATGCCCGGCAGGCCGCCCGGGAACTGCCGATGAGGTGGCCAATGTGGCGGAACTGCTGATGAGTGAAAAGGGGACCTTCATCACTGGAGCGGATATACTCATTGACGGAGGCGCGACCGCATCGTATTTTTACGGGCCGCTGAAGCCGGAAGCAAAGTTTCTGGTTATATATACCTATTCAGATTAAGTATTTGATCTTGCAAAACCGGAGTTTTATACTGTAAGAAGAGGTGGAGAGCCTGAAATTCACATAGAAACAGGAGGCAGAAACGATGACAGAAACAATGAATTTTCACAAGACAGATTCAGAATTTATGGAACGGTGGGAAGCATTTGCATATAACGAGGTTGTAAACGAACCGGGACAGACACTGGATGAGACCACCAGATATCTTGCAGTCCTTGCTGCGCTGATCGGAAGCCAGTCCGTTGACGCATACCGGTATTATCTGCCAAAGGCAGTCGAAAGCGCCCTGACTCCGGCGATGGTAAAAGAAGTCGTTTATCAGGCAGTAGATTATCTTGGTTTTGGAAGAGTGTTTCCATTCTTTGCAGCAACCAATGAAGTGTTTGAAGCAAACGGAATCCCGAATCCGGAGGAGAACCGTGGAACGACTACGATGGAAGACCGTCTGGAAAAAGGAGCTGCCGCCCAGGCTGAGATCTTCGGACCGCAGATGCTGGAAGCATGGAAAGCCGGACACATCAACCGCTGGCTTGCGTCTAACTGTTTTGGAGATATTTATACAAGAAAAGGACTGGATCTCAGGCAGAGAGAACTGATTACCTTCTGCTTTCTGGCGGCACAGGGAGGCTGTGAGCCGCAGCTGACGTCCCATGCAATCGGAAATATGAATCTTGGAAATGACAAAGAATTTCTTGTACGGGTTGTCTCTCAGATTCTTCCGTACATCGGATATCCGAGAAGCCTGAATGCAAACCGCTGTATCGAAAACGCAGCGACGCAGATGGCGTAATCGTCAGGAACCCAATAGATTAAGATATGGCAAACGGACCGAAGAGAGCAGATCTCCACGGTCCGTTTTGTTATAGAACTTAAGGGAACATCGATGATTATATGGATATTGAGAAGATTTATCAACAAGACCGGTTAGGTTTGACTAGCCTGAAAATGTGTTGCTATGCTTATAGAGTATCCTTATGATAATTCAGTAAAAAAGGAAGTGATGGCGCATGAAGCAGCATAGATTCTGGGCATGGGCTGCCGTGTTCTGTTTCATAATGGTATTCTATACCGGATACAAGCATAAGTAATTCAAACATCAAAAAAATTTATAGCAGGAGGTAAAACATATGTTTAGTGATTCATTGATGAAGAAAATCGGATTATTCGCAGGAGGAGTCCTTTTCGGGACGGCAGGGGTAAAGATTTTATCCAGTAAAGATGCAAAGAAAGTATATACAACGTGTACGGCGGCTGCATTGCGCGCAAAGGACTGCGTGATGAAAACGGTAACGAATGTTCAGGAAAACGCAGAGGATATTCTTGCAGAAGCACAGCAGATCAATGAGGAAAGAGCCGCAGTGGAAGAAGCGGCAGTCCAGGAGGCGGAAGAAGACGGTGCGGCCTCTTCTGACAATGGAAAGATGTAACCGCTCATGAAATATATTATCAAGCATGAGATCAAGGGCCGCCTCCGGATTCACATCGTTCAGAAGAAAATGACATGTGAGGAGGCGGATACTCTTTTCTGGTATCTGGACAGGCAGAAAAATATAACAGATGTCAAAGTGTATGAACGCACCTCAGACGCTGTCATCTGCTATACAGGAGACCGTGGTGAACTGATCCGGATGTTGAAGGAATTCCGGTACGAAAAGGTAAACGTACCGGAAAACATGATCCGGAATTCCGGGAGATCCTTGAATGCGTCATATAAAGAAAAGCTGATTGCAAAAATGCTGCTGCACTACGGATGCCGGCTTCTGGTTCCGGGACCGCTCCGGGCGGTGGTTGTGACGGCCAGGTCTTTAAAATATCTTGCAGCCGGGCTGCACTGCATCCGAAAAAGAAAGATAGAAGTCCCACTTCTGGATGCAGCGGCAATCGGCGTCTCTGTCCTGCGCCGGGACTTTAATACTGCAGGATCTGTGATGTTTCTTCTCGGAGTCGGAGAGCTTTTGGAAGAGTGGACCCATAAGAAATCAGTTGGCGATCTGGCGCGGAGCATGTCTTTGAATGTTAAGAAAGTCTGGCTGAAACGCGACGGACAGGAAATTCTTGTAAAGGCCGACAAGATCCGGAAAGGTGACATAGTGACCGTACATATGGGAAATGTCATTCCTTTTGACGGGGAAGTATCCGGCGGGGAAGGGATGGTAAACCAGGTTTCTCTTACGGGAGAGGCCATGCCGGTACGCAGAGTACAGGGACAGTCCGTCTATGCGGGTACAGTAGTTGAGGAAGGGGAACTTGATGTTCTGGTAAAAGCGGTATCAGGTTCCACCAGATTTGAAAAGATCGTGGCAATGATCGAAGATTCTGAAAAGCTGAAATCTTCTATGGAGAGCAGAGCAGAACATCTTGCCGACAGGCTCGTACCGTATACCCTGCTTGGAACCGCGGGGGTATGGCTTTTGACCCGGAATGTAACCAAAGCCTTATCCGTGCTCATGGTGGATTTTTCCTGTGCACTGAAACTGGCCATGCCTCTCACCGTACTTTCAGCAATCCGGGAGGCAGGCGGATACGGGATCACCGTGAAAGGCGGAAAATTCCTTGAGGCGGCCGCGGAAGCTGACACGGTGGTCTTTGATAAAACAGGCACGCTCACAAAGGCGAAACCAACGGTGAAAGAAGTGGTTCCGTTTGGTGATGTGCCGGAAGAAGAATGCCTGCGGATTGCAGCGTGCCTGGAGGAGCATTTCCCTCATTCCATGGCAAAAGCCGTAGTGGATGCTGCAAAGAAACGGAATCTTGCCCACGAGGAAATGCACTCCAAAGTAGAATATATTGTTGCCCATGGGATCTCTTCCCATATTAACGGGAAAAAAGTGGTAATCGGCAGCAGCCATTTTGTATTTGACGATGAAGCATGTCAAGTCCGTCCGGAATACCGGGACAGATTCGAATCACTGCCGGACGAATATTCTCATCTGTATCTTGCCATTGAACAGGAACTGACGGCAGTGATATGTATTGAAGATCCGCTGAGAAAAGAGGCAGGGGATATGATTCGGGCATTGAGAACGGCAGGAATAAAGAAAACCGTTATGATGACCGGCGACAGTGAGAAGACCGCAGCATCAGTCGCCCGAAGGGTCGGCGTAGATGAATATTATGCGGAAGTGCTCCCGGAAGAAAAAGCGGGGTTTGTGGAGAAAGAGAAGGCGCAGGGGCATAAGGTAATCATGATCGGGGACGGAATCAATGACTCTCCGGCCCTGTCAGCGGCGGATGTAGGTGTCGCTATCAGCGATGGTGCAGAACTCGCAAGGGAAATTGCCGACATAACCATTGCGGCGGAAGACCTTCGGGAACTGGTTACACTGAAACATCTTGCAAACAGAATGATGAATCGGGTCGTAAAAAACTATCATCAGATCATCGGTATCAATGCAGGACTGATCCTTCTTGGCGTTGCAGGCATGATTCAGCCAACGTCATCAGCTCTTTTTCATAACACATCGACTTTACTGATCAGTCTCAGGAGCATGAGAAATCTGCTGACTGATGAAAAGAAATAAAAATCATTCAAAGAGGGAGATTCACGTTGTGTGCGGAATCTCCCTCTTTCTGTTAACAGTATTCTTTTATACCATGTCAAATATAAAACAACATGAATAATTGTTGATTTTTCAATTCGGTTAGTCTATACTAATTTAAGGAAAGAAAAATATGACAGAATAATGATAATCAGCAGTGTATGGAGGAGTAGATATGGCTAACATATTAGTGCAGGTTCCAACGTTTTACGGGCAGAAAGCGGGATAGTATCTTGAACAGAAAAGATGAGATTATTGAGAGACTGAAAGAAAACGGATGCCGTATTACTAGACAGAGGAAGATACTGATTGACATTATTCTGGAAAATGACTGTGCAAGCTGCAAGGAAATCTTTTATAAGGCTTCGAGGGAAGACAACAGGATCGGAGTAGCGACTGTCTACCGTATGATCAATGCGTTGGAAGAGATCGGGGCGATCAACAGAAAAAATATGTACAAAGTGGAATGTGCAGAAGATCTTACAGATGAAGAGGGATGCGAGATTATTCTGGAGGACAGTACTGTGTTCCGGATGCCAAAAGAAAAGCTGGATCAGATTGTCCGGGATGGAGTCAGAAAATGTGGTTATCTTGGCAAGGGAAAGAAAATATCAAAGATTATTTATCATAGTCAGGAGATGCCGAAAAGAGAGAGCGGCATAAATGAAAATGAATAGAAAAAAGCAGGACTGTAAAGAGGGAAAACATTTCAGTTTGTCAAAACTTTTGATTCCGGTATCCCTTGTGCTGATCAGTCTTTCTCTCGGGAACATTCTCCCGGATTATCTTGATAAACATAATTCATCCCGGACCTATGAAAACCTGAGAGAAAGCTATACAAAGATCCGGAAAGGGGACGGCGGGGAAAAGGAAAAAGACTGGTGGCTCACGGATGTGATGATCCGGTTTGACGAATTAAGAGAAGAAAATCCGGATATCGTGGCATGAATCCGGTCAGATGATCCGGAAAACACAGGAATCGATTATCCGGTTTTCTACTCGGGAGATAATGAGAAATATTTGAGACGGGATCTGTATGGCAAATCCCACATCGCCGGGAGCATCTTTCTGGAGGGACTGAACCGGCCGGATTTCACGGATTATTATACAGTCATATACGGGCATAACATGAATGACGGGAGCATGTTCGGCGGCCTGAAAAAATACCGGAAAAAAGAATTCTGGGAAGAAAATCCGTATTTTACCCTGTACACAGAAGGGGCAGTATACCGGTATCAGATCTTTGCCTGCCACGAAGCGGAAAACGGCGGGGATGTCTATAAGATCGGATATGAACCGGGGGAGAAATATCAGAAGCTGATTGACAGTATGGTCTGTAATTCTCTGATCGACACAGGAATTCATCCGGACAGCAGTCATAAAGTAATGACGCTTTCCACATGCACTGACAGCGGATATAGCAGACGGTTCGCGGTTCATGCGGTGTGCGTGGATTCCCGGAAAACAGAAGAAACAGAAAATAGAATAAATGAGAATTAGTATCATTAGCACGGATTGACAGAAATAGAAATGGTATGATATGATTACGGCAGTTAGTAGAAACTAATTCCAGTGTATGAATCTCACATATTTCATTCTTTGTTTATGTGAGATTCTTTTTAAAACAAGAGTTAGTAATAACTAACTGAGTTAACTATGGAGAAAGATGATATGAAGAGTAAGAAAAAAATCGGGATCCTGATCCTTCTGGTGATAATTGCGGCCGCAGGCATCTGGTTCTATACCAGGCCAAAAGAAGTGACCAATTATGATGTGGCGTTTGAGGAAGATCAGGAAAAGCCGGAGAGTGAATCTACAACTCCTTCCGTGGGAGAGGGGATCCGGATTCCAGGATACAAATCAATAGAAATTCCTTCCGGAACAAAAGATGTGTCCGTTGAGCTGAATAACCCGGAAGAGAATCAGGTCTATTTCCGGATTTCCTTTTATCTGCCTGAGACAGAGGAGACTATCTACACGTCAAAAATAATCAAACCGGGACAGAGTCTCTATGAGATCACGCTGGAAAAGGAGATGGAGACGGGGGAATATCCCTTGACGGTGAAGTATGAAACATTTACTGCAGACGAAGATATGACTCCAAGGAACGGGGCGGAAGTCAACTGCACACTTGTAGTCACATAAGAACTGCGTGAAAAAAGATGCTGATGATGTTACAGTGCAAAGCACTTTAGCATAAACAAAAAACATAAACAGAGAGGAGAATCAATTATGGGATTCAGAAAAATTTTATCCGGTGCCGTTGCAACGGCGATGATATCTACGATGCTGTGCGGAACCGCATTCGCAGCGGAGCCGGCGGACGGCAGCTATACAGGAGAAATCCATTTCCTGAATGCAAACGGAACAGGAAACAACAGCATGTGTGATCCGATTTTTGTACACGAGGCAGATGTAGAACTGACGGCGGATTCTGCCGAGCTTACATTCTATGTGGCTTACCCGATCCCGGCATTCCCGGATCAGGGTACAGATGGAACTGTAAAAGATGTGAAATTTACGGTAGACGGAACAGAATATACGGCAGAATCGGACACTACTACAAAACCGGAAAAAGAATTTGATACAGATGCAGCGCTGTTTGGCGTCAATGCCGGAGACGTTCTGCCGACCCAGGTGCTTACTGTGGAGCTTCCGCGGGATGTGCTGGATGATCTGGAGGCCGGTACAGTAGCGGCCAGCGCCTATGTGAATGTGGTTATGAATTCAACACAGAATTTCTTTGTAAAGGTAACTGATCTGCAGGCGGCAGGCGGAAGCCAGGAACCGGGAGGGGACACACAGAATCAGCAGAATATGCAGATTACCGCAGATGTACAGGAAGTGGTTTCCGAACCAGAATATACGGTAACTGTTCCGGAATCTGCAAGCATGGGAACTCTGAGTACAGAGAAAGATAATGTAACAGTGTATTCAGTAGAAGTTGATGCTGCAAATCTGAATGGTGAACTGACGATTTCTGCTCCGGCAGCCGGCAGCCTGACAAACGGTGATAATACACTTGCATTTGCGAACAGCTTTGGCAGCCAGAGCGTAACAGAAGATGTGGCGGACAAAACGTTGAGCGGAAAGCTTACAGTTAGCGGCGCAGATGTGGCGAAAGCGGCAGCCGGAAACTACACAGGAACAACAACCTTTATGATTTCATACGCGGCGAACTAGTATATGTCAGCCGAACGATGCAGAGATCCCCGCACGATATCTTGTGGGGATCTCTGTTTTTCAAAAACGGATAGTTTCGGACGGAGGAAAGAATGAGAAGAAAAAGAAACAGGAAGAGATGGACCGCCCTTGCCCTGGCAGGACTGCTTGCTATGACAGCCTTGACTCCGGCAGGAGCGGCAAAAGCGGCGCCAGGGGAGAAGAGCGGATCGTATATCAAAAGCGGAACTTATCATATCGACCAGTTTGGCGAATACGATATTGATGCGGAAGTAACTGTTACAGACGGAAAAATCACGGATGTGACGATTACCGGAGATAATTTCGGCGGAACATATGCGGAGGTAAACAAGGGCAAACTAAAGACCGCCATTGATGGCATTTCCGGGATGTTTTCCGGACTGGCGGATAACGACGCAGAGGGTATCCGGGATCTGGATGCCGTGGCAGGCGCGACCTATTCCTCCAATGGAATTAAGGAGGCAGTCGCAGATGCACTGGGTCTGAACCTTGCTGAGGAGTCTGCGGAGGATGTTCCGGAGAAACTACCGGATCCGGGCACATATGACGTGACCGTTGCAGTACGAAGCGACGTGGTAGACCACAGCCTTGTTCAGACTGAAACGGCAAAAGCTCTTCTGACGGTCAGTGAAGACGGACAAATGAGTCTTTCTTACACGATGGTTTCCGGAACGGAACAGGAACCGATGTATATCCTCGGGTTTAACGGCTATTATAAAGGCAACGATCCGGCCGGGGAACTTTCCATGGAGAACGTAACATATGCAACGGAACAGCGGGGAGATTATGAAGTGGTGACGGACGTCACATTTCCGCTTACCGGGCTGAGCCGGTATTATTATAACAACACTAAGATTTATGTACCGGCTATGAGCGCCTTAAACGGCGAAATCAACGGCATACACTTTGAAAACGGAAAGTTCAGCGTAAAAACTATCGTTACCATGTACTGGAATACACTGACAAGACACGGCAGCGGAGAAACCGGACAGCAGTCTATGGAAATTACTGCGAATGTTTCCGACCAGACATCGGAGCCGG
The DNA here is from genome assembly GCF_005844125.1 of Pseudoflavonifractor sp. BSD2780061688st1 E11. Classification (NCBI taxonomy): domain Bacteria; kingdom Bacillati; phylum Bacillota; class Clostridia; order Eubacteriales; family Oscillospiraceae; genus Pseudoflavonifractor; species Pseudoflavonifractor sp. BSD2780061688st1 E11. The sequence goes on along the minus strand of NZ_SPHM01000022.1, from coordinate 26,701 downwards.
ACGGCATGATCATGATTCCGGAGTCCCTTTCCATGGGAAAACTGGAGACAACTGTCGATAATGTACAGCCCTATGAGATCCGTGTATCTGATGTTGAACCGGGCGAGACGGTCACGGTAAGCGCGCCGGCGGGCGGCAATCTTTACAGTGGATCAAAAACACTTCCTTTCGGAAATGACTTTGGCTCACAGACAGCTTCAGAGACCGGAGTGGCAAAAGCGGGCGGTACAGAGACGGGTATTGTACTGAACGGTAATATTACTATCACAGGAAAAGATGTTGCGGCGGCATCTCCGGGAAATTATACGGGAACCGCAACCTTTACCATTACCTATGACGATAAAACAGAGAATACAGATGAGGAAGAGAAACCGGAGGACTCGAAGGATCCGGAGGATCCGGGAGACACAGAACTGGATATTCACAACCTGGAAGACGGCACTTACGCAGTGACGGGCAGGATGGTAAAGGTGGACCAGTCCACACTTTCCATGGCAGATAATGCCATCAACCATACGATCAGGCTGACTGTAAAAGATGGCGTCTATTCAGTCACATTGGATATGAAAGGGATGAATATCAGCGGGAAACTCGGGTATCTTGGCGGGCTTCAGTATTTTCTTACCGGATATACGAAAGATCAGTACGGATATCCTCAGGGAGAACTGGAAGATGCAGTGGTAGACTCTTATCAGACAGATGAAAACGGTGACCGGATCCGTGATGAATACGGTACGGACTATCCGGATCTTGTTACGTTCAAACTGATTCCGGAAGCTCTGGATGATGGATTTGTCCCTCTCAAAGTTTATGTGCCGGTGATGGAATCGATATCTGAAGGTCTGGGTGACCAGTCAGTCTATCTGGCTCTTGACTGGGCGACTTTGAAAGCTGCGGAGGAAGATGATCCGTCGTTTTCAGATGACGATGAACCGGGAAGCAATAACGATAATACGGGAGACAAGGATGACGGTTCCGGCCAGGGAGGATTGACAGGTGGAAGTGGTCTTGGGAACAGTACACTTCCGGGTGGAAGCAGCCTTGGGGGCAGTTCCCTTGGCGGCAATTCGCTGAAAAGCGGTTCCCTTGGCGGAAGTTCTCTTGGAGGAAGCAGTCTGAAGTCTGCATCCGGTGTAAAGACAGATGATACTTCTTCAAACTCGGGTCTGTGGATCGCAGTACTGGCTGCAGGATGCATCTGTCTGGGTGCGGGTGTACTGACAACTGTTCGTTCCGGCAGGCGGAAAAGAAAACAAGACAGGGAGCAGAGGCGGGAAAAATAGATGAAGATAAGAAATAGAGTTAAAAGTAAGGGAATCGGGCTTCTTGCCGTTGTACTCTTTGTCTTTGCGGGAGTGTGGACAACAGCATTCCCGGTACAGGCGGCATCCGGGAACGTTTATACCTGTACGGTTCATCCATGCTACGCCCATCCGGTTACCGGTGAAATAGAAGATTCCGGCGGCGAGGCATCTTACGCCACCGGTCAGGGCATGGTAGACGGAGTGGTGTACACAACGGGAATTCTGGAACTGACGGACAGCGGAGAATACTATCTGACAGTCCGGTTCAGCCTGATGGATCAGACTTCCGGACACAGTTTCTGGGTGCAAAATGTAGGCGACAGCGGCTGGGCGACTCCGGCAGTTGGAGTAACCGGAAACGGAACGGACGACAATGGTACAACGGCAGACATCTGCATACAGGTGCCGGGCGAGAACTGTGTAGTCCGCTGTTCTATGTACGTGGCGCCTATGGGACGAGATGTAGTCTTTTACCTGTATCCGAGTGATTACGCTGCCGGAAACAATACAAATATGAATGCGACCATGGTGACAGATGCATCCGGAAACGGAGAAACATCGACAGCGGACAGCTCCGGCAGTGCAGGTACGGAAAGTGGAACAGGAGATACCGGAAGCACAAATACCGGAAGTGGAATTACAGGGGGCGGTTCCAATCTGTCAGGTTCCTCACTTTCAGGCAGTTCCGGTTTGACGTCCTCCGGAAATACGGACACAGAATCCGGAGAAGGAAGTACGGAGACACCGGCACTGTCCAGTTCCATAGATGAAGCGGCTCAGCCGGCCGCATCTACGGATACGGAACTTGATGAGGCACAGGGATTAAGTCTTTCCACGGCAGCGGATGCATCCAAAGAGACGGAAGAGACGGCGGGTTCCGGTGCAGGCGGGCCTTTTGCCGTCGGAGCGGCAGTCACAGTTTCCGGGCTGATTCTGATGGGTACAGCGGCAGTGATTATCTTTTTCTTTCGAAAGAACTGGAAACGCTGGGGCGGAGGTTATGATGACGATGAAGTATAGCCAGATCAAAGGAAAAAGCAGAATTTCCGTACTTGCAGCCGTTGCGGTTCTTTCCTGTAGCCTGTTTACAGGATGTGTGGATCAAAGCGCTGGAAACACAGATAAAACTACGGAGGACAACAGTGCTTCCACGCAGAGCGGGAGTGTCAGTACCATGCTTGAAATCACAGATCCGGAAGAAAAGGCCGCTGTAGAAGCAGCAAAAGCCAAAGTAAAGGGAATGGGGGAAGAACCGAAGATTATTGCCACATCTCCTTCTACGGCAGAGATCTGTGACCGGCTGGAGCTCGACCTGACCGGCGTATGTTCAAGCTCTGTTTCGGAACTTCCGAAGCGGTATGACGAAGTGAAAGAAGTTGGAACCGCTATGGCTCCTGATATGGAGATTGTGGCTTCCTTAGACCCGGACTGGATTTTGAGTCCTGCCACCCTTCAGTCGGATCTGCAGCCGAAATACGAAGCCATCAATACGGACTGGGCATTTTTAAATCTCAGAAGTGTTCAGGGGATGTACCGCTCTATTCAGGAACTGGGCGAAATTTTTGGAAGAGAAGAGCAGGCACAGACCATGGTGGACGAGTTTACGGCGTTTTATGAGGATTACAAAAATAAGAACGAAGGAAAGGATGCTCCGAAAGTTCTGATCCTGATGGGTCTTCCGGGAAGCTATATCATTGCCACGGAAAATTCCTATGTGGGAAGTCTGGTGGAACTGGCAGGGGGTGAGAACGTCTACGCCGGGACGGACCAGGAATTCCTTACGGTGAATACCGAGGATATGAAGACGAAAGAGCCGGATGTGATTCTGCGTGCGGCACATGCGCTCCCGGATCAGATCGTGGAGATGTTCAACGAAGAATTTGCCACTGATGATATCTGGCAGCATTTTGACGCTGTGAAGAACGGACGGGTATACGATCTGACCTATGAATATTTTGGTATGAGCGCGAACTTCAATTATCCGGAAGCACTGGAGGAACTCCAGCCGATGCTTTATCCGGAGAATGAAGAGGATGAGAAACAGGAAAAGTAAGGAGGATGAGCTATGAGTGAAGACAGAGAAGAATCCGGCAGGCAGGACCAAAGCCGGAAAAAACGAAAAACAGCCCGGGCGGCAGCCTCCTTTATCGTCACAGGAGTCCTGCTCGTGCTGCTGATCGTTGTGTCCGTCAATATCGGAAGCCTGAAGGTTTCTCCTTCAGAGTTGTTCAGGGGACTGTTCATCAAAAGGATCGATGATGTGGCGGCTATTTATGACCTGCGTTTCCCGAGGATCGTGATCTCCCTGTTTGCAGGGGCGGCAGTAGCGGTCTCGGGCGTCCTTTTCCAGGCAGTGCTGAAAAATCCGCTGGCAGACCCTGGAATTATCGGGATTTCCGGAGGAGCCGGTTTTGTCGCGGTACTGATCACGGCCTTCTTGCCGGTCCTTTATTTCTTTACCCCGCTTTTCGCGTTCGCAGGCGGGGTACTGGCCTTTTTTCTGGTATACAGTCTGTCGTGGAAAGGAGGATTAAGCCCGCTTCGCATCATCCTGACCGGTGTTGCGGTAAGCGCCATGTTCACCGGTCTTTCAGATGCCCTGAATGCAATGAGCGGAGGAACTTCCTCCGGTGTGGCATCCATTGTGGAAGGGAATATCACTCAGAAAACATGGGAAGATGTACAGACCCTTCTCCCCTATGTAATTACAGGGCTTGTCCTTTCACTTTTGTTTACAAAGATGTGCAACCTGATGTCTCTGGAAGACAAGACAGCCAGAAGTCTTGGTGTCAACGTAAATCTGATTCGGATTCTGGTTTCTCTGGTTGCGGTGCTTCTGGCCAGTATCTCTACAGCGGTCGTGGGAGCTGTCAGCTTCCTGGGGCTTATCGTACCTCATATCGGGCGGCTGCTTGTCGGGAGCGACCACCGGGCACTGGTACCATTTTCCATGCTGGCAGGTGCATTTACCTTTCTGCTTGCGGATACCATCGGCCGGACCGTGGCAGCACCTTACGAAGTGTCGGCGTCCATTATAATGAGCGTGATCGGCGGTCCGTTCTTTATCATTTTGTTAAGGAGGTCAAAGAAATATGCAGCCTGATACAAAACAGAGGAAACCGGCCATGGAAGTGCGTGATCTGTTTTTTTCCTACGGGAAAAACAAAGTCTTAAAGGGCACGTCTTTTACCATAGAAGAAGGGAAGATCACAACCATCATGGGAGCGAACGGGTGCGGAAAATCAACCCTGTTCAATCTGATGACCAAGAATCTTTATCCGCGTAAAGGGAATATTTTCCTTTACGGGAAGAATATCCAGAATCTGGGTCTGAAAGATTTCGCAAAGAGGGTGTCCATTGTCCATCAGTATAATTCCTCCGCGGATGACATTACTGTGGAGAGGCTTGTATCCTTTGGAAGAACTCCTCACAGAAAGATGATGCAGGGACGAAGAGACGAGGATGAAAAAATGATCCGATGGGCCATGGAGGTTACCAATATCTTAAAATACCGGGACAGGGAAGTAAGCCGTCTCTCCGGCGGACAGCGTCAGAGGGTGTGGATCGCCATGGCGCTTGCGCAGAATACGAAGATCCTTTTTCTGGATGAACCGACCACCTATCTGGATATCCGTTATCAGATCGAGATCCTGAAACTGGTGAAGAAACTCAATCAGGAGTATGGGATCACTATTATCATGGTGCTCCATGATATGAATCAGGCGATCCACTTTTCAGACCGCATCATCGGCCTGAAAGAGGGGGAGGTTGCAGTTCAGGGAGCTCCGGATGAAGTGATTACAGAAGAATGCATCCGGGATTTGTACGGGATCTCTCTGGGAGTGACAACCATTGAAGGGAAAAAATTTGTCCTGACCGTGTGACAGCTCACATCCGGTCCGGCTTAACGGGAGTGAAATAATAATGAAGAATAAGAATCCGTTCAGGATTTTCTGGATCATACTGGGTTTTCTCTGCCTGGGACTTGGCACGACAGGAATCGTCCTGCCGGTTCTTCCGACCGTGCCTTTTTTCATGGCTACAGTATTCTGCTTTGCGAAAAGCTCAAAGCGTCTTCACGACTGGATTGTCGGAACGAAACTTTATAAAAAACATCTGGACAGTTTTGTAAAACAGCGTGCCATGACTATGAGGACAAAGATTCGGATTGTTGGGACCATGACCATGGTCATGGCGGCGGGATTTCTGATGATGAGCAATGTTCCGGCCGGTCGGATCTGTCTGGCGGTTGTGTGGGTATGCCACCTGTTGTATTTCTTCCTGAGAGTGAAGACCATTAAGCCGTAAACATAGTTTTTGGTTATATATTCCTATGAAAGATTACTCCGTGATCGGAACACTGGTACCAAAGGAGGCCGAAGGAAGCTGTGTTTACTGCAATCACTGCCACCCATGTCCGGCAGGACTTGACATTGCTCTGATCAACAAGTACTATGATCTTGCAAAGGCAGGAGATTCCATGGCCGTTGGACATTATCAGAAGCTGGAAAAGAATGCTTCCGACTGTATCCGGTGTGGACACTGTAACCGCAGATGTCCGTTCCACGTAGACCAGATGAGCCGGATGCAGGAAATTGACGCATATTTTCAGCAAGCATAAGAAAGGAGCATTTTCGTTATGAGAAAAAATTTTGGACAGAAAACATGGATGTATCCACTTCCGGTACTGATTATCGGAACATACGGAGAGGACGGAACCCCGGATGCCATGAATGCGGCATGGGGCGGAATTTATGATACAGGAAAGGTAGTCCTCTGTTTAAGCGCTGGACATAAGACAACTGCCAATATCAAGGCAAGAGGAGCGTTTACTGTCAGCTTTGCAGACAAAGCGAACCTTGTTGCATCCGATTATGTGGGTATCGTATCCGCCAACAAAGAGCCGGATAAACTAGCAAAGGCAGGATTCCATACAACAAAGAGTGAATTCGTAGATGCTCCGCTGATTGATGAGCTGCCGATGGCACTGGAATGTAAGCTGGAAAAAGTAAACGAAGACGGCAATATCATCGGAGAAATCGTCAATGTCAGTGTGGATGAATCCATTCTGGACGCAGAAGGAACGGTAGATCTTTCTAAATGGTGCCCGATTACCTTTGATCCGGTTCACAATACCTATACGGCACTGGGAGAAGCAGTAGGAAACGCATTCAGCGATGGAAAGAAGCTCTGCTGATTAAAATTTAGAAATGAATGATAGAACGGGAGATCAAAGACAGATCTCCCGTTTGTTTTATTCGATAAGCAGAGAAATACCTGCATAGAGAATGCCGGAAAGTACCATGACAAGGATCGGATTTGCCTTCCATTTCTGAAGTAAGAGAAAACAGAAGAAGAAAAGCACGACCAGAATCCAGTTGGTAGAGCCAAAGTGGATCGATCCTTCCGGCCAGAAAGCGGAAATCAGAATCGAGATTCCTGCCGAGGCAATCAAAGCGACAACTGCAGGTCTCAGCGTGGAAAGAACGCTCTGGAGCGCTGCCATATTCCGATATTTTAAGTAGAGTCTTGCAATGATCGTGACGATAATGCAGGATGGAAGAATACAGCCGAAGGTGGCCGCTACGGCGCCGGGAATTCCTGCGATTTTGATTCCGACAAAGGTGGCGGAATTGATGGCGATGGGTCCGGGCGTCATCTGGGAAATGGTAACCAGATCCGTAAATTCCTTCATGGAGAGCCAGTGATTCAAGGTAACGACCTGGTCCTGAATCAGAGGCATGGCCGCATAGCCGCCTCCGAAGCTGAACAGGCCGATCTGAAGGAAACTGAGAAACAGATGAAGGTAAATCATGATGGATCCCCCTTTCTTCCCGGCATAAATGTCTTCAGCAGACCGACAGCAATGCAGACAAGGATGATAACGACGGCATTGATGCTAAGGCAGGCCGCAGCGATCAGGGATGCCGCCATAATCAGAATAGAGAGCCATTTTTTCTCCAGAAGAATTCCGGCTGCCATCTCCCAGACAACAGAGGCGATGACAGCGGCGACACCGGCCTGCATTCCTTCCAGCACAAGGCTTACGACCTGATTGTCCCGGAACGCCTCATAAAAGATGGATATCACAGAAATCACAAGAAAAGGCGGAAGGATGGTTGCGATGACCGCAGTGATCGTGCCGGCAATCCCGGCGAGCTTATATCCGACGACGATGGCACCGTTGACCGCGATGGCTCCCGGGGCGGACTGGGCGATAGCAACCAGATCCAGCATTTCTTCTTCTTCAATCCAGTGATATTGATCGACAAATTTTTTCTTCATCAGTGTTACAATGACATATCCGCCTCCGAAGGTGAAGGCACTGAGATAAAACGTTGATATAAATAACTTTAACAGAATCTTATGTTTCTTTTCCATTGGAATGTCCTCCCTCCTGTTTTAGTATAACTGGTCTTGATCTATATGAAAAATAGTATTATTCTATAAAATAGATAATGAATTTCTTATATATGGAGGAACCATGACACTTCGGCATATGAAAATCTTCGTGTCGGTCTACCAGAACAGCAGTATCACAAAGGCGGCAAAAGAGCTTCATCTGGCACAGCCGTCTGTGAGCGTTACGATCAAAGAACTGGAAGAATATTACGGGCAGCACTTTTTCGAGCGGATCGGAAGACGGATTTATCCAACCGCCGCCGCGAAAGAATTTTACGGATACGCCGTCCACATTGTCTCCCTGTTTGAGGCAATGGAAAAGGAATTGAAAAACGGAGATGAGATCGGGACAATCCGGGTTGGAGCCAGCATTACGATCGGGACTCATATCCTGCCGTCCCTGATGAAAGAATTTCAGGAGCAGTTTCCGGAAATCCGGATGGAGGCTGTCGTCAATCAGTCGGGAACGATTGAAAGGCTTTTGCTGGAAAATGAAATTGATCTTGGCCTGATTGAGAACCAGCCGTCTTCAGATTCCGTATGTGCGGTACCGTTTCTGGAGGATTCTCTTGTAGCGATTGTACCGGCGGAGCATCCTCTGGCGGAGAAGTGCGATGTCACACTGAGAGAGATGGCAGAGAATCCGTTTCTGATGCGGGAAAAGGGAAGCGCCGGAAGAGAGATTCTGGATGCCTGCTTCGACATGGAGCAGATCACCGTCCATCCGGCATGGGAAAGTTCCAGTACCCAGGCGATTGTGCAGGGCGTGGCAAAAGGGCTTGGCGTTGCAGTCCTTCCCTATCTGCTTGTGAAGCGGGATCTGGAACAGGGTCTGGTCTGTCAGGCATTCCTGCGCCGGCCGATTGAAAGAAAACTTAATATTATTTATCATAAAAGCAAATATATTACCAGAAGCATGCAGACTTTTGTGTCCATGTGTCTGGACTATGGAACCCATCAGATAAAGGAGGAACAACAGGATGGAAGAGACGAAAATCCGGATCCGGACAGCCGGTCCTGATGATGCAGAACAACTTCTTGCAATCTACGCACCTTATGTCGAGAAGACTGCAATTACATTTGAGTATGAAGTGCCGGATGTGAAAGAATTCCGGGACAGAATCCGGAGGATTTTAAAGAGGTATCCGTATCTGGTGGCGGAAATATCCGGGGAAGCGGCCGGCTATGTCTATCTTGATTCCTTTGTAGGAAGAAAGGCATATGACTGGTCTGCTTCGGTTTCCATTTATGTAAAAGAACAGGTGCGAAAAACAGGAATCGGACGGGCGCTGTATCAGGCGGTGGAAGAAATTGCCCGTGCACAGCACATCACGAACCTGAATGCCTGTATCGGCTATCCGGAGACGGAAGATGAATATCTGACGAAGAACAGTGCGCAGTTTCATGCCCACATGGGATACCGGTTGGTAGGGGAATTCCACCAGTGCGGATACAAATTCGGAAGATGGTATAACATGATCTGGATGGAGAAAATGATCGGAGAACATGAAGAACATCCGAAACCGTTTATTCCATTTCCGGAGCTTCCAAAATCCGGCCGGGCAGAAAAAGACTGATCTTTGGAGAGAAGGGGATCTCACCATATTTGCGGAAAGAATACCGCAGATATGGTGATTTTTCATTCATTTTTTGTATCATTCCTTATGCAGGATAAGTATTTGTCTCCGGGAAATACCGTCCGTATAATAAAGGTATAGAAGGAAAACCTTCTGTATGAAATGGAATCCAACACAGATGGGAGGACGGATTTATGAAAAAACGAATGATTTCATTATGTCTGGTTTTATCAATGGTATTGACGTTTGCCGGATGCGGCAATGAAAGCAATGGAAGTGCGGACAATACACAGGGAACAACACAGCAGTCCGGAACAGACTCTGCCGGAGACGAGACGGATCCGGAAGATACCGTTCAGGGAACAGCGGAGGAAGATTCGGCACAGACCGGTGAGGAGACACAGGGAACAGACTCTAACATTCTGGTAGCCTATTTTTCCTGGGCGGAGAATGCGATTCTGGAAGAGGATGTAGATGCCGTTGCTTCTCCAAGCGTAATTGCGCCGGGAAATGTTCAGGAGCTGGCAGGATGGGTGCAGGAAGAAACCGGAGGCGATCTGTTCTCCATTCAGGTTACCGATTCTTATCCAAGTGACTGGGATGCCTGTCTGGAACGGGCAAATGAAGAACGGGGAGAGGACGCAAGGCCGGAACTGACATCCAGTGTCGAGAATCTTGACGCATATGATACCGTATTTCTCGGATACCCTAAAATACAGTATGGTTTTTTGAGTGTATAGCGTGTATTGAGTAGCATTTTTAAGAGTGAAAAGAACTGTGTACACAGAGAAAGAGAAGATTTGTGTATTACGTTGAGTATAGATCATATTAAATGAAGGAGGTCATTCCCTATGAGAAAACGTGGATTTATATTGATGACAGTGTGTATTCTGATAGTCGGTATGTTGGCTGGATGCGGGGCCAGGAGCGGACAAGATGAAAGCCAGACACAGTCAAATACAGGGGCGGCATCGGAGAACGAATCCAGTGCAGCTACAACAGAAGATGATAGTACCGAAGCGAGTAACGAGGCAGAGACAGATGGCGATGGAACCCAGGGGAAAACCCTTGTCGTGTATTTTTCAGCTACCGGAAATACAGAGCGTGTAGCTGAAGTCATTGCTGATACAACAGGCGGAGAATTGTTCGAGTTGGAGCCGGTTGATCCCTATACCGATGAGGATTTGAATTATAACGATGATAACAGTCGGGTATCCCAGGAGTACGCTGATGAAAGTCTGCGGAATGTGGAGCTGGTGGCTGACACTGTAGATAACTGGCAGGATGTGAAAAGAATCTATATCGGTTACCCTAAAATGGAGTACAGTTTATAGTAGTGTATAGCGTGTACCAAGTTATAATTATGGGGTTGAAAATAACAGTATACACAGATAATGTGGAAAAATGTGTATGACGTTTATATAGAAAATAACATTGAAAAAGAAATTCAAGAATGGGTAAATTCATTAAATTTAAAATAGAATAATAATTACATGAGTGACAGAAGATAAGAATCTGAATTCCCTGTCACTTTTATATTATTTGATAAGAAAAAAGAACTGGTTTATATCCGATAAGAATATAGACTGGTTCTTATTTTTAATATGCTATTATATACACAGGGAGTCGGGGAATGTCGAACTATAGCAAGCCGGAAAAGAAAGCATTGATATCGGTATGAAAGAGTTTTGCAAGTGCAACTAATTCAGATGCCTTAATGTTCATGCGATTTGTTTCCAGTTTGGCATAGGTACTTTTGGTGATGGAGATACCCATAAGATTTAATTTTGCAACTACTTGGTCTTGAGTCATATTGTTTTTATATCGAATTGCTTGGATATTTTTACCAATATCCATATCTGGTCTAATCTTTTGCATAATGATGAACTCCCCTTATAAAATAAAAAGTTTCGTAATACAGAAACATATATATTGATTCTAAAGAATTTAAATTTTATAATGTTTCGTAATAAGGAATTATTTTTAACAGGAAGAGGTAAAAGTATAATGGATGTGGAGATGGAAAAGAGAAAATTTTTAAATCTATGTGGCAAAAGAGATCGAGCATTATTGTCAGATGAAAAAAGAATGACATTGGGGGATATGGAACGATTGACATATCTGACAGAATTTTTTGAACTGGAGAACTATGGAATCGCCTTATGGAAAGAATTTGGTGATGATGTAAAAGAGCCATTTGAAGCGATGATGAAAATGTTAGATGAGCCGGAGTGCATAGAAGATCGATGGCTTGATGACGAAGCAAAAGGGGAAAAGTGGTTGTTAGAATTTCAGGAACTGGCATTAACGGAAGAATACAGGGAATGGATTCGAAATTATATCGATAAAAAATATGAAGAAAGAGGATTACCATATCCGACAGGAGCAGACTTCGATTAAGAGGTCTGCTTTTTTCTGGTCTTTTGGGAGGTGATAAGAGGTGGAAGTAAGTATTTATGAACTCTTGGCGGCAGCAAGAGAATCGGCTAAATCTGATTATATAAAAGGGGACAGCATTTTGTGTGAGAAGAGATTTCATCCAGATACCCATTACATGGTAGAAATAGAACTGCTGAAAAATGATAACAAGCTGGGAAAAAAGGGCAATTATATACGGAAGTTTTTGACAGAACCGGAGTATCTTCCCATTTTACAAAAGCAGGAAAAACATCTCATAAAAATAAAAAGACAGGCAATTGTTCAAAAAGGAAACTTGCGATATATCCCTCCCCCGGACAGGCTGGACCGCCGCCGGGAGAGGGATCTTTTATAACCGGCTGGGAAGGAACAGTAGTGTTCCTCTGGCGATAGTGGTATAAAAAAGCCAGATTTTCCGCAGGTTTTGGGACGCTGGAACATAGAAAAGTGTTCACGAATGGCACTTTTGCAACGATCCGTTGCAGCAGTGACAACATTTTTGACCTTACGTTAAACAGAAAAAATGAAAGGATGTGATTGCGATAATCATAGGAATTGATCATGGCTATTATGCCATTAAAACAAGACAAGTGTCTTTCCCAAGTGGAATTATTGGGTATGATTACGAGCCGTATACCATGCAGAATGTTCTGCAATATCAAGGAAAGTATTATGTCTGCGGTACGGGAAGACAGACGCTGGTAAAAAATAAAACGTCCAATGATAATTATTATCTGCTGACGTTGGCAGCCATTGCAGAAGAAATCAAGCATCGGAAAGCGGAACGAAAGACAGAGGTAATTCTGGCTGTTGGACTTCCGCTTTCAAGTTTTGGAAGAGAGAAACAGGGATTCAGGGAGTATCTGTTGCGGAAAGAGCAGCCAGTGCGATTTTTATATGAAAGTGAGTTATATGAGATAACAATAAAAGATGTGAAACTGTTCCCACAGGGATACTCTGCGCTTGCTCTGCATCCAGAGTATCTGAAGAATGAACCGTCTGTTCTGCTTGTTGATATTGGTGGCTGGACCGTTGACCTTATGAGGCTGGACAATGCTGTTCCGAATGCAGCAACGTGCAGAAGTCTGGAACTTGGAGTAATCCGATGTATTGATGAGACAGCAGAACAAGTGCGTAGAAATACCGGACTGTCTGTGACAGAAACTCAAATTGAGCGTGTGCTTCGGAGGGAATCTTGCAGTATGGCAGAGGAGGCCAGACGGATCATACAGGAAAACGGACGGAAATATATAGAAAGAATACTGTCTGCGGTGACAGAATCCGGGTTTGATCTCCGGGCAGTACCCACCGTATTTATGGGGGGAGGCTCCGCAATTTTAAAACGCCACGTGACCGCACAGGACGCGATTTGCCGCCCCGTTTTTATAGAGGACGTCCATGCCAACGCAACAGGGTATGAACGGATTGTAGAGCAGATGTGGACGAGATGACACGCCCGGTATATTCGTTCCGCCCGAACCTGAAAAATCCAGAACACCAGAGGGCATGGGAGAAATTTCAAAGTGTTCCAGAAGGGCAGAAAAGCCAGTATCTGGTTCAGGCAATTCTGGAAAAAGAGGATCGGAAATGGATGGAAGAAGTCATTCAAAAGACGATAAAAGAAAGTGTTCGGGAATTAGGAATATGTGGCACTACGGAACAATTGAAAACGAAACCATCATCGGAAGAAATACCAGATCAGATGATGGATTTTCTATCTCAAATGGAAAATTTGTAAAGGGGGTGAGGCCTATGATTGCACGATACATACATTGTTGGATCTGCTAGGGGTAAGGCAAGAAATGCATCGATATCTTTGGTGGGTATTGTGAATAGCTTTCCATGCGGCTTTGGAGTATGTTGTGTGTAGCAAAAGTGAAAGGAGAAAGGTTATGGCAGAGATGAAAAATATCTGCGGAAAGATCCCGATGGACTTACATGAGAAAGTAAGAGAAGAGATTGAACTCACAGAAAGCAGCACACAAAAATTTTTACAACAGGTCATTGAAGAACATTTCAACAGAGTGGAAGGAAAAGGAGAAATAAGCATGGGAGCAGTAAGAACAGTAGCAGTACAGGTATCAGAGGAATTATTCCAGAGATTAAAAGTAGTCATCGGAAAGAAACACATGAAACAGAAAGACTTCTTAATTCAGATTATAGAAGAAGCACTGGAAAAGGTAGAGGTCGAATGGCAAAGCAAAGAGCAGCCTGAAGAATCCGAACAGACAACTGGAGAATTGGGAACAGAAGAAACTCAACCGGAAGAAAGAACTGAGCCGGAAAGGGAAAGTGAACCAGAAGAGGAAGCCGAACCGGATGGAGAAAGTGAACCGAAAGAGGAAAACAAACCAGAAGGGGAAAGTGAACCGGAAGAGGAAACTGAACCAGAAGGAGAGACTGATCCGGAAGAATCCAAAGCAGAAGAACCAACAGAATGGTAACCAATTGATACAGAATAACGAAGGGCGGTATGAGAGATCATGCCGCCTGTTTTTATCAGCAAAAAGGAGGTTGATAGCCGCAACCATTCAATTTTTTGATCTCTTTAGCGGAATCGGGGGATTTCGTGAAGGCTTAAGACGGGCAGGAAACTTTGTCTGTGTCGGACATTGCGAGGTGGATACTTATGCGGATAAGAACTACCGATTGCTGTTTGATACGGAAGGGGAGTGGTATTGTAATGACGCAAGAACAATCGAACCAGAACGAATGCCAGATTTTGATTTACTCTGTGCAGGATTTCCTTGCCAGGCATTCTCTATCGCCGGAAAGCGAGAAGGATTTGCAGATGCAAGAGGAACTCTCTTTTTTGAAATTGCCCGGATTCTTGAAGCTAAAAGACCCTCGTATTTTATCCTTGAAAATGTTCCCGGTTTGTTATCGCATGACAAAGGCCGGACGTTTTGCACCATCCTCAGTACGCTTTCTGAACTGGGGTACCATGTCGAATGGAAAGTGCTTAACAGCAAGGATTTCGGAGTCCCCCAAGCAAGAAAACGGGTGTATATTGTCGGATATTTTGATTTCCGATGTGCCGGAAAAGTATTACCTGAACCAGAAACAAATGGAGCAGCTCTTGTTCAAGTCCGGGCAGGAAGTCAGGGGAAAAGAGTCTACAGTCCCAAAGGACTAAGCTGTACCCTGACATCACAGGCAGGTGGAATGGGCGGCAAGACAGGATTATATGATGTAGGTGTTCCAATCAAAGAGAATACAAAGCTCGGCTACAAACTTGCAAGAGAAGGGGACAGCATCGATCTGGGTTATGCGAATCTCAACAGCAGGAGAGGAAGAGTCGGACACCAGATCGCACATACCCTGACAACAGGTGTTCAACAGGGAACGCTGCACTTTGTCGATCTTTCACCTCCGCCGGTGGTAACGGAAGAATGCAGAAGCCTGAATACCAGACAATGCGGTGTCCACAAATACAAAGGAGAATGTTCTGGTGTATTAGCAGAGGATGGAGCAAGAGCAGTCTTAACACCAGCAAAAGAGAATGTTCGTCAGAACGGCAGACGTATGAAAGAACCCGAAGAACCGATGTTTACAATTACTGCAACCGATCGTCATGGCATCTTGTATCACGGCAGAATAAGAAGGTTAGTTCCGAGGGAATGTCTGCGACTGCAGGGTTATTACGACTGGCAGATTGATAAGATCATAGACAGCACTTCTGACGCACAGCTTTATAAACAGGCTGGAAACGGAGTAACTGTCAATGTTATCGAGGCAATTGGCAGATTGTTACAAAAGGCAGACTCCGAACTTAACACACAGAAAGTGTCTGAGAAAGGAATCCATTAGGCATGATCGGAATAAAAGACCAATACTTTGGCACAGAAATCGAAATGACAGGGATTACCAGACAACGTGCTGCAGAAGTTGTTGCTGAAATGTTTGGAACAGAAGCATATTATGACGGCACTACTTATGGAGTCTGGTCAGTGATAGATCTGGAAGGAAAAAAGTGGAAATTTATGTCTGATGGGAGCATTTATACACAACGGAAAGTATACGGTCGAATTGTAGACGCAGGTGGAGAATATTCAACAGAAATGGTATCACCGAAATTATCCTATGATGAAATGGGAAAGTTACAGGAAGTAGTACGATGTCTGCGACAGCATGGAGGTTTTGTAAATGAGTCCTGTGGTCAGCATGTTCATGTAGATGCATCGAATCATACACCGCAGAGTCTGAAAAATGCACTGACAATTATGTATGCAAAGGAAGATATCCTGTTCAAAGCACTGAAAGTGCAGGAGAGAAGAGCAAATAGTTATTGTCAGAGGGTGCGACCGGAGGTATTGGAGAAAATCCGAAAAATACCAAATAAATCAATCACAATGGACCGAGTAAGAAATGTCTGGTATGGAGGCAGGGATGGAAGTCATACCCATTATGATCATACCCGTTATTATGCTCTGAATCTTCATGCTGTGTTTTCCAAGGGAACTTTGGAATGGCGTTGTTTTGAAAGCACACTACATGCAGGAAAGGTGAGAGCAAATATTACACTGGCATTAGCCATTTCCGCACAGGCAATCAATCAGAGATCGACACAGATGAAAAAGACACTGATATCAGAAAACCCGGCATTTACATTTCGTACATTTTTATTGAGACTTGGGTTAATTGGAGACGAATATAAAAATGTTCGAAAACATCTGCTGGCAAATCTGGATGGTGATCTTGCGTGGAGATATGATAAAAGCACGTATGAGTGTCTGAAGAAAAATCAAAGGACAGAAGGAGTCAGATAGAGGTGAGAAAAAATGAAAGATAGATATTACTTCGCTTATGGCAGCAACATGAATCTGGAGCAGATGAAGTACAGGTGTCCGGCTGCGGAAGTTGTGGAAAACGTCCGGCTTGAAAATTATCGGCTGGCATTTCGGGGAAGGGCTCCGGGCAATGGGGTAGCAACGGTTCTGCCGGAAAAAGGAAGCTATGTCGAAGGAGTCTTATGGAAAATCACAGAAGCGTGTGAGAAGAGTCTGGATTTTTATGAAGGATTCCCAAGTTTTTATGGGAAAGAATCGATTCGGGTAAAAAATCAGGATGGTGTGGAGAAAGAAGTGTTTGTATATATGATGAACGCTCCGCACAAAGATGTTCCGGCAAAGCCATCGAAATTTTATCTGGATGGAATTCTGGAAGGATGTAAGGATAACCAGATTCCAACGGAGTCTGTCATGGAAGCGGTAAAACGTACCAGACAGGAAGTAAAAAAAGAAAAAAATCGATATGCAAGATAAAACGTACCGCAGAGGAAACATCTTCTGCGGTATTTTACTGAAAAAATCTATTTATAATAGGAAGGAAAAGCACATGAAGGTTAGAAAATTAAAGACCAGAATTGCTGCTTTTGGACTGGCTGTCCTGATGGGCATCAGTACCTTGAGCAGTGCGAATGCGTTTGCGGCCGAACAGACAGGCTCGGAACAGCAGACGGAAGTACAGGCATCTGAACAGGCGGTAACAAGCCAGAAAGATACATCAGTTACAGCAGATGATATCACAAAAGCAGTTTCAGATGATACATTTGCAGTGGAAACCAGTATGGAAGGAATCCATTATGATGCAGAAAAAGAAGATGTTACGCTTGTAAGTATCAAAGATGAGAATGGTGGAGAGTATCATTCAGACAAAGCAGGAACATATATTGCCACTTATATGGTCGTTCCAAAAGATAAGAGTGACAGCTATACCATCACCCGTAAAGTGACTCTGACGGATACCGAAGGACAGGCACATTCCGAAGAAAATGGTGGAGAGAAACAGAAGTCAGATACAGAATCTGAAGATGATTCGGATTCGCCTGTGCAGAACTACACAGATGTAGAAATTGAAACATCCGAAGAAGATGCATCTGCACAGGCAATCAAAGAACTGAAAGAGGACATCGAAGAGGGAAATGTGATGGTATTGTCTGCGGCTGAAAGAGCTACAAGCAGCGGTTCCACAGTTACATTGACAAAGGGGAGAACTATTTATTATCCAAGTTATATTGGAAATTATCTTACTTGCCTGTTTACAGTCAATGGAAAAATTGCATACTGCCTTCAGTCCCAGAAAGCATCCCCACCGAGTGGAAGTTATGTAGCACAGGTACTGGACAGCAATAAAAATCTGCAGAAAGTCCTTTATTATGGTTATGGCGGGGCAGGAGATCTGACAGGAAGTTATCTGTCTGGAAAAACGGAAGATGAAAAGTATGTGTATACACACATTGCAGCCAGCTATGCTTATGCAGGAGAAGCCGGATTTACAGGGTGTAATTATAATGACCTTGTAAATGCAGGGGTTATCGCATATATCAATTATCTGTTTGGACAGGAAGAACCGCCAAAAGGTGAACTGAGCCTTTCAAGCACAAAGCTGAATGCAGTACGGGATGGAAACATCCAGAAAACACCAAATATCACACTGTCTGGAGATCACAGAAACTATGTGACACTGAGTGTACCAGAAAATGTGACAGCACATAATCTTTCCAAAGGAACAAGTGTTACAAATGGAAAAATCCAGATTTATGGTGGAGATACATTCTATCTGTCCGCAGATTTATTACTGACAGGCAGTTATGCTTCCGGCAACTTATATGGTTCTGTCGGAAAGACATGGAGAACACTGGTGTTGACAACCGGAGATTCCAAGCAGGATATCGGTGTATTTGAAAGCGAAACAGCAGCGCCGGTAAGCTTCAGTGTACAGTGGCTGAATATGACACGCATTGAACTTATGAAGAAAGATGTCAATACACAGAATCCACTGTCAGGAGCAGTTTATGGTATTTATACTGATAAGAAGTGTGAAAATCTGCTGATGACAATGTCAGCAACCGGAACAGACGGAAAAGCAGTCAGCGATTATTTTGATTCTGCACTGAAAACAGTGTACGTGAAAGAGATCACTGCTCCGACAGGATACAAACTGAATACAGAAGTATATAAAGTGGCTGTTACTGCCGGAAAGACAATGACTGTAACAGCAACAGATGAGAGAGTCACCGGAAAGGTGAAAATCGCAAAGATCGATAAAGAAACACTTGCATTTAAAGCGCAGGGGGACAGTGTTCTTCGTGGTGCTGTGTATGGTCTGTATGCAAAAGAGGACATCGTGCATCCGGATGGCACAACAGGGGTTCTGTATAAACAGGACAGCCTGATTGCACAGGGAGTCATCGGAGATGACGGAACACTGGAATTTTCAGAATTATACCTTGGAGAAATGTATGTAAAAGAGATCACTCCACCGGAAGGATATACACTGGATACTACCAAATACGAGGTATCAGTAACTTATGAAGGTCAGGATGTTGCCGAAGTGACAAGAGACCTTACGGTAAAAGAGCAGGTAAAGAAACAGGCATTCCAGTTAATCAAAATCAGTGAAGATGGAGAGCAGACAGAAACAGACCTGGTTGCAGGAGCAGGATTTAAGGTATATCTGATCAGCGACCTGACACAGGTAAAAAATGGAAAACTGAAGCCAGCCAATGGAGAAAGCTATACAGCAAGCGATTTCAAAAATTATGACTTCAGCAAAGAGCAGGTTGCAGTTACTTACGAGAATGGAACAGCCGTACCAGTACCAGAACTGATCACTGATACAAAAGGATATGCAGTCAGCCCGGAACTGCCGTATGGAAGTTATGTTGTAGTGGAAAGTACTACCCCTGAGAATTTGAAAACCATTGATCCATTTGTTGTAAATGTGGAAAATGACAGCAGAGAGCCAATGCAGTGGAGAGTATTTGATGACCGCCCGTTTGAATTTTTGCTGAAAATTGTAAAGAAGGATGCACAGACTGGAAATACTGTTTTAAAGGCTGGTGCTTCTTATAAGATTTACGATGTGACAAATAAGAAATATGTGGAACAGGTTGTTCAGTATCCGAAGAAAGAAAAGATCAGTGTATTCGAAACAAACGAGGAAGGATATCTGATCACACCGCAGGAACTGAAGTGCTCTACCTACCGAATCGAAGAAGTGAAAGCACCGGAAGGATTTGTAAGACAGGGAAGCGAGGAGTCCCTGTATGATGGAACAACGATTATTTCACCATTAGAACAGACTACAAAAGGAACATATAAAGAAAATCCACAGAGTGGTATTGTAATTACAGTATCCTCAAACACTGCACATCAGATTGATCCAGATACAGGAGCTGCGATTGTAGAGGTAGAACAGAAAAACGATGAACAGGTAGGAAGCCTGCTCCTGACGAAAAAGGGAGAACAGCTTACCGAAGTAACCGGAGATTCTGTTCTGGCAAAAGTAAAAGCACTGGTTTCAAAAGTAAGAAATGCCGTATCTGGAAAAGAAGAAACAGGTATTTATAAAGGCTTTAAATATGAAGAAACCGGAGTAGAAGGCGCTGAATTCGAAATATATGCCAAAGATACCATCTATTCACCGGACGGAGCAAAGGACGAAGCAGGAAATCCAGTTGTCCGATATGAGAAAGATGACCTGGTAGCCAAACTGACTACAGATGAAAATGGAACAGCAGTTATCAACAATCTGCCACTGGGAACGTATTATCTGAAAGAAGTTGTAGCAGGAGAGAATTTTGTCCTAAATACAGAACAGAAAGAATTTACCCTGACAGCAGAGGATGATACACAGGCAGTTGTTTATGAAGGCGTTACCTATAAAAATGAAAGACAGAAAGTTTTCGTATCAGTAGAAAAGAAAGATTCTGTCACAGGCGAAAAGCTGGAAGGTGTTATTTTTGGACTGTATGCTGCAGAAGATATTCTTTCTAATCAGGGAGAGGTTCTCGTAGAGAAAGATACCTTGCTGGAAAAGAAAGCAACGGATGCAAAGGGAACACTTACTTTCGACAGTGATCTTCCACATGGAAAATACTATGTCAAAGAGGAAGTCAGAAAAGCTGGATATCTTCCAAATGAGGAAGTATGGAATGTAGATGCAACTTACGAAAATCAGAATCTTGCAAAGATTGAACTGAACAAAGAAGTTGAGAATCAGCCGACAGAAACACGCATTACAAAAACAGATGCAACTACCGGAAATGAGCTGGAAGGAGCCAAACTGCAGGTCATTGATAAAGACGGAAATGTTGTGGAAGAATGGGTAAGCAGTAAGGAAGAACATGTCATTTACGGACTGCCGGAAGGAAGTTATACCTTACATGAGGAACTGGCTCCTTATGAAGATGGCTATGTGTCTGCCAGCGATGTGATGTTTGAAGTCAAAGAAGATGGCAGTGTGACAAAGGTTGAGATGAAAGATGAATATTCCAAAGTGGAAATTTCAAAAACAGACCTTACAACCGGAAAAGAACTGGAAGGGGCAAAGCTTCAGATTATCCGCAAAGACGGAACTGTTCTGGAAGAGTGGATTACAGATGGAAAACCACATTCCGTTGAAAAACTCCCAGTCAATGAAGAACTTACTCTGCGTGAGATCACAGCACCGGATGGTTACGAGATTGCGGAAGATGTCACATTTACATTGAAAGATACAATGGAAGTCCAGAAAGTAGAAATGAAAGATGCCAGAACACCGGAGAAAACAACAGAAAAAACAAATGCACCAAAAACAGGTGATAACCAGAAAATATGGGCGTTTGTTCTGCTTGCACTGGCATCTGCTGGAACAGCTACAGGAGTGACTGTATACCGCAGAAAGAAGTCAAAAATGACAGACAACAAAAAAGAAACAGAAGAAAAATAAAATAAGAATTACAGGATAAACCAATCTGACAGGGCAGGAGATGTGCATAAAGCAGCTTCTGCCCTGTCTGTATATAAGGAGAAGAATGATGAGACGTTTTTATACAGCAGAATCAGTAACAGAAGGACACCCAGACAAAGTATGCGATCAGATAGCAGATGCAATCTTAGATGAATGTCTGCGTTACGATCCATCTTCGAGAGTGGCGTGTGAAGTCCTTGCTACAAGAGGAAATGTGTTTGTAGCAGGAGAAATCACCAGCGGATATGAACCACCAGTGTTTGATGTGATCCGAAAAGTTTTAGAAGAGTGTGGATATTGTACAGATGGGATAGAAATGGATACGTTTGTACACCAGCAGAGTCCAGATATTGCGAAAGCAGTGAGTGTGTCGAAAGAATTTCGGGATAATATCGGCGCAAAATTAAGAGATAGAAGCAGGGGAGCTGGAGATCAGGGTGTTATGGTCGGATATGCGTGTGATGATACTCCGCAGCTTATGCCAATGCCGACTGTTCTGGCACACCGGATCACACGTGAACTTTCGGCTTGCAGAAGAAGCGGATATATCAAAGATATCTTTTCGGATGGAAAAGCACAGGTAACCGTAGAATATGAAGATGGAAAACCAGTGAGACTGGAAAGTGTTGTTGTTTCCTGCCAGCATGGTGCAGAAAAGAGCCTGAAGAAGTTAGATGCCGAGATTAGAGAGAAAGTGCTTCGCTCAGCACTCAGATTACTGCCGCCGGATGAGGATACGAAGATTCTGATTAATCCGTCAGGAAAATTTGTGTGTGGAGGGTTTGATGCAGATACCGGACTGACGGGGAGAAAGCTGATGGTGGATACTTATGGCAGTATGATTCCGCATGGCGGCGGTGCATTTTCGGGAAAGGACTGTTCGAAAGTAGACCGTTCGGCGGCTTATATGGCAAGGTATATCGCCAAAAATATAGTAGCTGCTGAGTTTGCAAGCAAGTGTCAGGTGTCTCTGGCTTATGCAATCGGAGTAGCAGAACCGGTTATGATTGAGGTAGATACCTTTGGTACAGGAAAAGTGTGTGCAGATGATTGTCTGGCGGCAGCAATCCCACTGGTGTTTGGAGTGACACCCGTTCAGATCATGGAATCCCTTCGATTGAATCGTCCGATTTTCCGGCAGACGGCAGTTTTTGGTCATTTTGGAAGAAAGGAGTTTCCTTGGGAGCGGACAGATAAGGTACTGGCTCTTCAGGATACGATTCTGTAATGCCTTGGGTAACAGAAGAAGAGATTCAGGCAGCAAAAAATATGACTGCGTATGAGTATTTGCGAACACATCAGGCACAGAGACTGCAAAAGACAAGAACCAGAAATGAATGGCAGTTGACGGACCATGACAGTTTTAAAATCAATGAATTGTCGAGTAAATGGCATTGGAAATCCAGAGATATCGGGGGAGTGTCTGCACTGCGGTTCCTGATTGAAGTGGATGGAATGAAATTTACAGATGCTGTAAAACTGCTGTGCGAAGAGAGTCCGTCTTTTATTCCGACACAGTCTGCCGAAAAGGAAAAACCACTATTTAAACTGCCGGAGAGATATTGTAATTGCAGACGAATCAGGGCTTATTTAAACCACAGAGGAATCAGCGATGAAGTGATCACATATTGTATTTCACATGAAATCCTTTATGAAAGTGTCCCGTACCATAACGCAGTTTTTGTTGGGAAAGATGAATCCAGAAAAGCAAGATATGCATTCCTGCGAGGAATCTATGAAAAAAACGGGAAGGGATTCAAGATGGAGCAGACCGGGAGTGAAAAAAAGTACAGCTTTTGCATTCCACCTGAAAGAGAAACAAAGCGAGTTGCCGTATATGAAGCGTGTATTGATGCATTGGCACACATGACACTGGAAGAAGGAAAGAGGGATAAATATCGTCTTTCCCTTGGGGGAATCGCTGCTCCGAAAGAAAACGCACTGATACAGAGTGAACGTTTTAAAAAGCCGCCGGACGCACTGGAAGAGTTTCTGAAGAACCATCCGGAAATCAAAGAAATTGAAATATGCACCGATAATGACTTTGCCGGGAGATGGGCGAAAGAACAGATGAAAAAACATTACGAGGGAACGTATCAGATTATCTGCAATCTGCCGGAAAAAGAAGGGGAAGATTATGCAGACCTTGCGAAAGAAAAAAAGCAGGCAAATAAATGCAGGGACAGACCATTGGAAAGAAGGTGATAGAGAATGGAAGAAAAAGGAACGATGCACGTACATCTGTTGACGGAGCTGACTGGAAATCTTTATTCAGAAGAATCCGAATGGGAAGAAGAGTGGTCGGAGAGTGATGAATATGGAATGCCATTAGATGGAACAGAACTTGCCGATTATGAAGAAGTCATCCGAGAAGAACTGGAACGCTATGGGGAAGATGATCTCATGCAGTATTTTGACGGAAGTGAGTCCATTCAGGAAAAGATACAAAGTGCAGTTGTTACGATAGAAAACAAAGACGGAATCCTGTACGGCTGTACCAAACTGGAATTAAATGAATTTTTAAGTCAGGAAGAACTACAGGAATTCACCGAATACATTACAGGGCAGTACAGTGACGGGTGGGGTGAAGGATTTGAACAGAGGGATATCAAGGTAGATGGTGGAACGATGAATGTGCATTTTTGGCATCCTAATATGGAACAGCCGAAAATGTATGAAAAGAAAACAGAGCAGATTCCGACAAAGCCTGAGAAACAACGTCCCAAGTTACAGCTCCTTGGACATGATGGGAATATTTTTTCCATTATGGGCGATGCCTCAACTCTTTTGAAAAAGAATAAACAGACAGCAGAAGCAAAAGAAATGCGTAAAAGGGTATTGGAAAGTGGGGACTATTACAAAGCACTTTTGATTATCAGCGAATATGTAGAAACTGAGTTGAGTCCGCCGCCCAAAGAAAATAAAAAGACAAAGAAGAAAAATCAGCCGGAACGCTGAGAAAAGAAAGGATGATGCCTATGACAAATGGCCTGAGTTTGG
This sequence comes from Pseudoflavonifractor sp. BSD2780061688st1 E11, assembly GCF_005844125.1. Taxonomy (NCBI): domain Bacteria; kingdom Bacillati; phylum Bacillota; class Clostridia; order Eubacteriales; family Oscillospiraceae; genus Pseudoflavonifractor; species Pseudoflavonifractor sp. BSD2780061688st1 E11. The sequence goes on along the minus strand of NZ_SPHM01000022.1, from coordinate 2,265 downwards.
AAGAACTTATGAAAGAGGGAACATACCCGGAGGAATATACTGAAGGGGAAAACTGGAAAATATTACATGGAGATACATTAAAACTGGTCAAAGCATTCCAGCCGGGAATCTTTGATGCAGTTATTACCGATCCGCCGTATGCATCCGGTGGAACAAAACAGAATGAAAGAAATCGTACTACAAATCAGAAATACAGCAGTATGAGTGCTGCCAATGCACTTCCGGATTTCGATGGGGATAACAAAGACCAGAGATCTTGGACGCACTGGATGGCTGAATGGCTCTATGATGTGCGGAAAGCCTGCAAGAAAGGTGCTCCGATCTGTCTGTTCATTGACTGGCGTCAGTATCCATCGATTACCGATGCATTGCAGTGGGCAGGATGGATCTGGCGAGGAACAGCGGTGTGGGATAAGGGAAACTCCCGTCCACAGAAAGGCCGTTTCCGCCAGCAGGCTGAATATATTGTGTGGGGCAGTAACGGACCGATGCCGATCAACCGTCCGGTATCTTGTCTGCCGGGCGTCTTCCGATATGGCAATCCGCAGAACCGGATTCATGTGACAGAGAAACCGTTGCAGCTTATGAAAGATGTTATCCAGATTTGTGAACCGAGAGGGCTGATCCTGGACCCGTTTGTCGGAGCAGGAACAACTGTCCTTGCAGCGGTTATGACAGGTTATCGTGCAGTGGGAATTGAGGTAACAGATGCCTACTACAAACTGGGAAGTGACAGAGTGAAAATTGCATTAGAAGCAGAGCAGAAAGAGGATGAAAAGTAGCCGGGATGTCCAATTGGACATCTTGTTTTTTATAGAGAAAATGAGTGGCATCCAACTGGATGCAGGAAGGAGATGGAGCGTATGGAACAGGCGCTGGCTTATGTGTGCTGTTCAGCAGAAGAAAGCCGGGTAAAAGTGCAGAAATATTGCAGAAAAATCTATGAACTTGGGTATGTACCAATCTGTCCGAGATTTGTATTCTCACCATTCTTGGAAGAGTCTGATGCAGAAGATATGCAGGGATATGGAAGAATGTCCCATATCCTTTTACGGAGATGCCGGATGGTAGTCGTATGTGGGAAAGAAGTGACAGGAACAATGAATACCGAAATCAGTATGGCAGACAGACTCCATATCATTTGTACGACACTTGATGGACTGGTACAGATAAAAGAATCAAAATAAATCAGAATCGAGTCAATCCGGTGCTACAGAAACTGGCGGTACTCGTTTTGCAAGCATAGCGTTTGGATATCCAAACGCACTTTGGGGAGAACCCCAATCCCCCGGACACAGACGGAAATGGAAAGGAAGGATCAAGTCATGTTAAGAAATGGAGTAATGATTGTAATCGCATTGATGAGCGGAGGATTTATAGGAGTGATAGTGACCTGTTGCATGGTTGCAGCGAAAAAATCCGATGAGGATCTTGGCGGTATGATGAAAGAGGAAGAGAAAAAAGAAGGGACGGTGATGCAATGCGAAAACGAAACCATGTGATCCCGGTACGGCTTAATGCAAGGGAAGTCAGGGAACTGAATGAGCAGGTCGAAAGAAGCGGTCTGAGCCGGGAAGAGTTTATGCGTTCGTTGATTTTAGGAGCGCAGGTTCATGCAAAACCCTGTGAGCATCATCCCGAATTGCTCCGAAAGATTGCAGGCTTATGCAACAATGCCAATCAGCTTGCACATGTTGCCAATGCTTCTGGTATGGCAAGCGAGCAGAGTATTCAGGAAATGCTGCGGCTTACCAAAGAGACATGGCATCTGGTAAAGGAAGAGTGGTAATGACCGATGGCTTATACAAGTGTTATCCCCGTCCACCGCCTGGACCGTTCCATCGAATATGTGAAAGACAAAGAAAAAACCACACAGAAAGCAGACTCTTTGGAGGCTGCCATTGATTATGCCATGAACCGGACAAAGACGGAACAGGCGGTCTTCGAAGATACCATCGGATGTACCAATGAAAATGCGTATGCAGATATGGTGGCAACAAAAAAGAGATTCCATAAGATGGGCGGTGTGGAAGGATACCATCTGGTACAGAGTTTTGCAGAAGGTGAGGTGACACCGGAACTGGCACATCTCATCGGACAGGAACTGGCAGACCGGCTCTTAAAGGGACAGTATGAAGTCGTTATCACAACGCATCTGAATACCAGACATTATCATAACCACATTGTCTGTGCGCCCATAAGGGGCAGAGTAAATCCGCTTAGCAAGCGGCAGGCGTGAGGTTTCATGCCTGTGGTCAACGGCTA
>NZ_SPHM01000021.1:0-64154 GCF_005844125.1 Pseudoflavonifractor sp. BSD2780061688st1 E11 | reverse complement strand
GTTTTTTTTGATTATACATCAGAACAGCTGTGATTACCAGAATATTTAGTTAAATATCATCAAGTCAGCACACTAGTATCCAGCAAATATACATCTGCACCTTTTCCCGCCATAATCTGTGTCTGAAGTTTTTGAATTTCCGAATCACGCCCATCTTCCTTAGAAGGAAGTACCTTCACTTTTATCTCGATCTCTTCCGTTTTCATCATAAAATTGGCGATATTATTTACTTCTTTCTGAATAGAAGGATCTGTAATTACATTCAGTACTGTTTCATCTTGTTTCTCTTTTTGCTTCTCGCATCCGCCCATTCCTGCCAACAGTATTCCAGCACATCCCAAAGTAATGATTTTTCCTACTATGTTTTTCATAAAGATTCACCCCCCTATGTTTTATTATTTAAGCCATGTATTCCACTTTTAAGAAACAATACATGGCTTAATAAAAAGAATATTTAGAATACTTTAAATATATTTGCTATTTACAATAAAGATATTCTATTTTGTTTATTTTCAGCTAATTCTACTTTGAGTACATTTCTTTCAATGATTAATTATGCCCCGTACATTGTACACGCGTTTCTGTAGTTGTGCCTACTGTGTAACCATTACCACATCGATTACACTTCATTGTTGTAGTAACTGTTCTTTTCTGATGCTGATCCGTACCATATGCATATCCATGCACGCATTTTACTGACTTATATGTTACCCATGTAGAATAAGAGTTCGACTGCAACAACGTTCCTCCACACGGACAAAGCGGTGCTCTTGGCTGTACATCCGCCGCATTTACTGATACCATACCCATTGACAAAACCATAACCGTAGCCGCTACTACCGCAAAAATTTTTCTAAATCCTTATTATCCTGCATTTTTACTTCATGTATGCTCTGTCATTTCCATTGGAAACGCCCTTCCTTAAACAACTTCTAAACATACAGATTCTTACAAAATTATTAGTCTTATCAACCTTCTGCCATTTATTCTAATATTAAATTTTAAAATACACCGGTATCACCTCATTCCTTCTTTTTTTCTCTGTAATGTTAGTTATACTTTAATTTATCAATATTATTTTTTCAACATTCTGTCCTCGAATTTATTTTTTCTGTCCTCTAATTTTAAACTCCCCGAATTCTCAGACTATTTTTTCTAAAAATATTAAAATCCTTTATATACCTTCTTTTATTGTTCATGTCATCCCTCACCTTCCCTAAACGCCTTTCAGATCTCATACGGTCGTCTGTATATTCCATATCCCATTTCTTCCATACAATTTTCTTTTTTACTGACATTATCAAAATTAATATCCTTTGTTCTAAGGATTTTCGCAGCCCAATATTGAATTATGTGAAAATTTAGCAATATAATCAAACACACATTAAAAAACGGATACGCAGAAATTTCACGTATCCGTTCATACTATTCGTCTCTTAATCAAGAGCTGTTTACATCACTTTTCTATATTTCCATCCCATTAATGTTAATCTCAACTGTTACATAAACAATTGATTTTCAATCTCTGTCATCAGCCCATCCGCAAAGTAAATATTTTTGATCTTTCCATCCTCAAACAGTACCGTCCCTTTCTGTTCAAACGATGCTTCTTCCCGGCCAATAGAATACTCCAATTCAGTTACAAATGTATAATAACTTCCCTCCGAGCTTTCTTCCGTCTGGACATCCGCACTTTTAAACGTAACTGTCACATCCCGATCCGCAGCATATACATTCAAATTCGTATAAATCCAGTACGGTATACTTTCAATTCCTTCCTCTGTAAAATATGAACCGTACATTTCATCCAGTAACTTTTGAAAATCATATACTCCATATGCACCCGGTTCTGTTGTCTCAGAAGCATCCTGCTCTGCCATCTTCGTTGCTTCTTCATAGGCATCCTGCATTTTCTGATTTGGAATTGTAAACAATTTTTCCAGTACCGTAGTTACTACTTCTTTCTCTTTTTGCTCTTCTTCTCCCTTAGAACAACCTGACAAGCTTATTATGACTGCACACAAGGAGAATACTAATATTCTCTTTATAGTTTGGTGATCCATTCCCAAGTTCCTCCAGATTTCCTTTGCATCTATTGTTTCATCAAAACTCTGATTACATAACTTCCAATAATAAATATTGGGATTAAAGAAAGTATAAAACATATAAGTTCAAAACGGCGACGTGATTTTTTCCATTCAAAAAACAGATAGATCGAAAAACTGACCGAAGACATCGTTGATACAAGATTGAGCCAGATCGAAGAAAAATTTTGTTTATACATAAACTCATATACAACTGCAGTAAGGATCACCAGTATCGCCGGGTAATTTATTTTAGATTTTCTTTTCATCATCTCACCTCTTCCTGGTGCTGAGTAGATTATTCAACCATCCCTCTACTTATCAAAACGCCTTTTTGTTTTTCAAAAAATATTATATTTTAAAATACACCGGCATCACCTCATTCCCTCTTTTTTCTCTGTTATGTTAGTTACACTTTAATTCATCACCATTGTTTTTTCAATACTCTTTTCTTTAATTTATTTTTCTGTCCTTTAATTTCCATTCTTTTTATTTTCAGTTTATTTTTTACAGAAGATATAACAATATCCCTCCATATCCGCCCATAATCCCCGGATTTAATCTCTCCTGCGGAAGTAATTGGAATTCGTCTATATCCATCCTGTTCTTTTGTTCCTTCCCAAGTACCCGATCCGCGATATCCATAATCCACAGATTACCGCCTGTTCCATGACACAGACTCCAGCTGTCACGTTTCCAGTACGTTTCTGTTTTTCGATATGCTCTTTCAATATCGTTTTTCAACCTTTCCTTCCATGCTCTGTCCGTCACACGTTGATAGCCCCACAGCCTCGCAAGTAAGATTCCGGCCGCCCCATGGCACCATGCTACGGTATCTTCTCCTTCTTCCTTATCTTTCCTTCGATCGATCCAGTTTCCTCTTTTTTCATCATAAAGGCTCTCTTCATATTCCCGGATCTTTTCTGCCAGGATTTCATACTCCTGTTTCTTCGTAAGTTCCCAAAGTGCAAGAACCGGCATCAAAATTCCTGCGTTTCCATGTGCCATTCCACTGATTGGATTTTCTCCTATTTCCGGTTTCCATCCGATTCCGCACTCCATCTTCACCGCCTGCGGAAGCATAGAGTAGACCGACTTTTCTGCCTCTTTCACATATCTCTCTTCTCCCGTCTGCTCAAACATCTGAAGGAAGACCCATGCTGCTCCCGCTTTCCCTCCAAGCAGGTCGGCACAAGTATCTTTCGGAACGATTTTTGAAACGATTTCCGCATGTTTTCTGGCATACTGTAAATAAATCGCTTCCTTTGTCAGTTGATACAGTTTTAAATAGGTATAGACGACAGAACTTTCCCCTGTATACGCCCCGGTATTTTGGGACTGTAGATTCTTTAGATCTTCCATCCCCTCATCTGTATATCGAAACAACTGTCTCTGTAACGCTTTCTGGATTCTCTCAATTCTTTCGGATTTTTGTTTTTCCTGCATTACAGTAGTAAGGAGCAGCATCCCGCTTAATCCATCATAAAAGTAAATACCCATCGGACGGATCTGCCACGCACAGCTCCCGGAAGAAGCAAAGCGAAGGACAGGCCAGCTCACCTCGCTCTTCTTCTGATTCCAGAGCGCATAACTGCACAATCTGTCTGACAGCATAGTAATGACCCGATCCAGACTTTCCTTATTCACCGTCCGTTCAAATTCCTCGTCCGCTCTGACTTCGTATATCTGATTCACAAAATGCTCTTTATTCTCCGGAATAAGTTCCATGGATGTACGAATCAGATCACACTGCTTATTCCGGTCCGATTGACCGATCCCTCCCAGACGTTCCAGAATCCGGCTGTATGCTGTCCTTTGAAAAAAGGCTTCCTCACACTTCTCCTCTCCGGCATATAAGCTCTTCTCATCCATTCCACTGGAAAAGTATGGGATGTCTCCCCGCAGCAATGCCCGGATTTCTTCCCGGACAATCCGCTCTTCCCTGTCCCGGCGTCCCCGTCCAATGGAAGACAGGAAGATTTCCCGATCCGCTCCATCCACCAGAAGGGACGGGTGATAGGAACTGTTTAACAGCATCGCGTACCGCTGCGTATGCATCAAAACAACCCTGCTTTTGAGTCCTTTCCCTTCTTCCAGAACACTTTGAAAGCTTCTTTTTTCTTTCTCCACTGCCTGATACGCCTCGGAAAATCCTCTAAGAAGATCGTCCACATATGCCGTGATCGTTTCCTCTTTTCCTTTCATCCATGCAAGATTCCTGCCTGCGGAAGTAACTCCCTCCCGGTAGGTGATATACATGTTGGAAGTCTCTTCTTCCGCCACCGCCGGAATCTGAAATGGAAGCTTTTGACCTTTCTTGCTGTGAATGGCACTCCCGTCAATTCCCTCTCCCTCTTTGTTCCACACATAAAAAGGCAGGATTCCTGTTCCAATCACCGATTCCCGGATCCAGGAATAAATTGCATCCTCCGCCGACTCTGCCTGTATCTCTTTCCCAGAACGTGCCAATGCTTCCAGATCCACGATCACCGGATATGCTCCACAGGCAATCAGATTTTCCGCATGGATATCACTCGTTCCAAGGAGATAGGAGAGAAAGAGCTGTTCTCCCAGCCGTCTGTAATACTGATGGATCTCCTGCTCCGATTCACAGCTTTGATATTCCACGATTTCACACCAGCTATGATCGCGGCAGGACAGGATTCTATAATGATACTGGCTTGAATCCGTCCTTTCACTGATCCACCCCAGAAGCCTTGTGAAAAACTGTTCGTTCTCCATAGAACGAGGTTTTAAAAGTAGCTTTTTCCCGTTTTCCAGACATATTTTCAGCACTTCTTTCCCTCCGTTATGAAGATCCGATAGTCCCGATTCTATCCCTGTGATCCTGCCGGGAATCTCCCCGTCAAAAAAGAGTTCCCCGATTTTATCAGAATCTTCCCGGAACCATTGCACTACCTGTACATAGTACTGGATCTGACACTCTATACGCTCCCGGATACATCGGCTCAATACCGGATAGGTGTCTGCGATATAATAGAAAAACTCTTTCCTTCCACATATTCGGCAAAAGTCCTGATACTCCTCTTTCGAGTCCACTCCCTTTAACATTCCTCTTTGCTTGTAACCATGCATTTCCGCAATCAAAGTGCGAAGTGCTATATTTTGCAGACGGACAGCCAGTTCATCCCCAAAATCTTCATATACGTCCGAAGTGATCTGCTCTTTCCCGGTATGTAACTGACGTTTGAATTCCTCTATTCCTGTTATCAAAAAAGGCTGGTAAAATTCTGCAAAAAACAGTTTCGTCTCTCCAATCTTTCTGCGGATTTCATCAGGTGATTTCCTCCATTCCCGGTATTCCACCCGCAGACTTCCCGTGTAAGTCCCTTTTTTTCGCTCAAATCTTTGATCTTCCAGATATGCCTGAAAATTGAGATCGTACTTCTGAAACTCTGCCACCAAAGCTTCTCCTAAAAGCGCCTCCCAGTATTGCTTTTTCTTTTTATTGACTGGTTTCTTCTGGTCTTTTCTATACTCTCTCTCCCACAAATACGTATCTTTCATAAGCTCCTCCGAAAAAAGCAGGATGCTCGCATGAACATCCTGCTCTTAAAATAATTAGCAACATAAGATTGTTAAAAAGGTATCTCCAGCCGGATTAGTAAAACGCTCTACTGCTTCTTCCAATTCCAGATCTTGCATCCCGTTTATTTCTTTTAATTCGCTTTTTAAGTCTCCGGCAGTATACAAATACACTTCTTGATTCATATTTCGTTTCTCTCCTCTAATCTCCAAAATGTAATGGTTACTATAAATTCACTTTCACGTATCTGATAAGAAAAGTCTCCTTCGTATTTACGGACAATCTTCTGTACACTTTTTATCCCATATCCATGTAGCTGATGATTCTGTTTATTGGTAATCAATTTTCCCTCTTTCTCTAATGGTCTGCCTTTGATACTGTTAGAAATAGTAATATAGAGCATCCCTGATTTCCGCATGATATTCAGCTGGATCCACCGTCTGTCATCCTGAATTTTCTCACAGGCTTCGATTGCATTATCCAAAAGATTGCTGAATAGTGTGCTGATTTCCATATCTGAAAAAGGCAGTTCTCCAATTCGATCCGCCCGGATGCGAAATGCGATCCCTTTTGACTCTGCTTTTGCCTTTTTCTGTTCCAAAAGTGTATCCAAAATTCCTACTTGAGTCCACATAGCCTTTTTTTGTACCAAAATATCATCCGACAACTCATTGAGATATGACATCAGCATATCCCATTTTCTCTCCTGTCCATACTCACGCAAAATCAGCAGATGATGCTTTATATCATGTGTCTGTATTCTGTTTTTTTCCATCATGATTTCCATTTCTTTGATATGATTCTTAGACAGTGTTCCCAGTTCCAACAACATTTCATTTTCTGTTTTCAACATTTGAAAACGATTAAAAAGCACGAAAACACCTGCTGTCAGCGCAGCTACAACCCCCATCGAAACTGCCGCTCCCAATCCTTGCGCCTTTCTGGAATCTATTGCCATATTCATCATTATTACCCGATATATCTTCAAAATTCCTAAAAATACGACACAAAGGAGTGCTAGCGTCTTTCTGTCCCCTTCTAAAACCAAGCTTTTCTCTTGCCATTTCGCCAAAAGCAACGCTACACCTGCTCTTGGTATCAAAAACAACGCACATTGCACCATGGACTGTGAAAACTTATAAATCTCTTCCCAAAATTGTTTTCCGATCATTTCCATGCTGATAAATCCACAGAAAAAATCCAGCAAAGCAAGAATCGTATAATATAGAATAATGATTTCTATTTTAATTAACATATTCTTTCTCTCTACAATCCAAGCACAGAGTAGCGTAGTTAAAATAATGAATACAAACATAGTAATAGAGAAAAAAATGATCTTTCGATTAATCCCTAACAGGATACCTGCCCCCAGAATATTCCCCCAGATCAGCACCTTCTGCCAGTTCCGCAGATATTTCTTCTCCAGCACCGTCCGGTATAATACCTGATAGCACATCCATACTTCAAAGATAGAAAGCAAAATCAATACTATGACATGGATTTGTCGTTCCATTCCCGTTCCCTCCAGTAAGCTTCAATCTTTTTCTTCGCTGCATCGATCCGGTACTGATTCAGTTCAAGTTCGTAGTCTTTCTCCATGTAGATCGTATTGTCCTGGATTCCCTGGACATTGCGGAGGTTGATAATATTACTTCGATCTGCAAGGAAAAATTCATTACTGTCCAGCTTTTTCATCAATTCGCTTAAAGGAATCCGTTCTTTGAAGTTCCCGTGGAAGGTCGCATATTCTGCATATTTTCCCATCTTTTTCTTATGGACGGTAATAATTTCACGGAAATAGACTTTTTGTTCTTTTTCTTCCGGTTCATCCTGTCGTTTCAGCATTAGATATTCATTTTTTTCTGCTCCCATCCGGCGCATGAGTTTTTCCAGGATGTGCGGCAGCCGCTCATCCATCGTTTCTTTCAGGATATACTGATCTGCCTCGATCTCATAGCTTTCCAGCGCAAATTCCGTATGAGATGTCAGGAACACAAGTCCCCGGTTCGGATATGTTTTTCGCAGAAGCCTTCCAAATTCAAGTCCGGTCATCCCGTTCCCAAGTTCGATGTCCACAAAAAAGATATCCCCTTCCTCTCCGTATTCCTGCGTCTTCGCATACTCCAGAAATGCTTCTCCCGATGAGAAAACCAGAAGTTGTGTGTTCAGAAATGCGTCCGCCGTTTCTTTGATTTTGTCCCGGATCATATCCTGCATCCATTTGTCATCATCAACGATAATAATTTTAAACATGTGATTTTTCCTCCTTCAATAGCAGATAATATCGGTTCTGATTGACATCGTGGAAAATTGCTTCTCCATCCTGTATTTGAAGGCGGAAAGTATGCTCCCACAGTCCGTCTTCCCCGTCTCCGGCAATCATTCTTCCGCAGTGATAGAGGAAGATTCCCTCCTCCTGCTCTGTCACTTTCCGGATGATATCATCCACCGCATCACTGATTCTCATAGAATGCCGGGCCGGATTCCATCGTCCAAGCAGACGGTTGACTCTTGTTTTGTTGACGACGATCTTTTCGCAGAAATGTCTCCGAAACTCTTTTCTCACCTCCTTGTCCGCTTCCAGCAGGCCGAAGATCTCTTCCGCCTCATCTTTTACATCGTCGTATGAAAAGCCAAGCTCTCCATATGCCTCCATATGGCAGAGCGCTTTCTTGAGATCTTCTTCCTCTTTCAAACGCTCATACCGATCCCTCAGCCACTGAATGCTCTCTAATAAAATCTTCCTACACTGAAGTGCGTCCGTTTTGTAAAATTTTGAGACCGCAAGTTTGATTCCTTCGACTTCTACTTTGGCAAATTTCATTTTTTCTCCCTGCGCCCTCAACTTAACTATCTTTTCGTCCTGATGAAATTGTACTACATTTCTCACTAATTTTCGCCCTGCTGGCCATGAAATCATCATTTTTGTCCTCGAATTCTCCGATTTTCCCTTTTCCTTTTTGTATTTCTACGCTTGCAAAATGTATTGAAAAGGCGGAAGATCTGATCTTCCGCCCTGCTTTCTTTGATTCTGTTTTGTTTTCTTAGCCGTTAATCATGAAGGATACGAGTTTGTCGATATCTTCCTTTTCATAGGCAATGATTTCCAGTTCCGGAATTTCTCCGTTGGAAAAGATATTTGCCAGAGATACATACTGAGACAGTTTTGATTTGAGATTCAGTCTGTCACCCTCTCCTGTTACCAGTTCCACCTTTCCTTTACAGCTGTCCACTACTTCAAAAAATTTGTCAATGTCCGTAATGTTCTGTACTTTCATCTGCGTTTCTCCTTTCTTTTTCCTGTTTGTTTCTTATATGATTTATTTGCCTGCAAGGACAATGTCCTTTTCCCTGATTTCAATCTTTTTCTCTTTCAAGAGGCGTCCCACCGCCCGTTTGAATTCGTTTTTGCTCATCTCAAATTCCGTGCGGATCGTTTCCGGCGCCGCCTTATCCGTAAATGGAATCCGGCCGCCATGTTTTTCCATGTAGTCCATCAGTTTTGCCGCGTCTACATCCATCTGGATGAATGCTTTTTCCCGCACGCTTAAATCCAGTTTTCCGTTGTCTTTGACTGCAGATACTCTGGCACGGATCGTCTCGCCTACCCGGTAGGAATGGTACACTTCCCGTTTCGGGATCAGGGCAGAGTATTTTCCGTCTACCGCCACGAAGACACCGAAGCGGTCACTGAGTTCGTAGACAATTCCTTCCACCATATCGTCTTTCTGGTACGGGGAATCGCAGGACAGCTTTTCGTAGACTTTCATGGTCGCGCACAGGCGGGAGCTTTTGTCAATGTAAAGGCTTACCAGAACGTGATCGCCCTTTTTCACCGGTCCGGTCTGCTCCCTGAATGGAAGGAAGAGATCCTTTTCCAGTCCCCAGTCGAGGAATGCGCCGTTCTTTCCGGTATCGATCACTTCCAGAACCGCCAGTTCTCCAAGGGTCAGCTTCGGCTCATTTGTCGTTGCAATGAGACGGTCTCTGGAGTCTTTATATAAAAAGACTTCCACCGGATCTCCCGGGCCCGCCCCCTTCGGCACCTGTTTTTTCGGAAGAAGGACATGCTCCTCTTCCGTTCCCAGATAGACTCCGAAATCTACCTGCTTTTCAATCGTCAATACTTGCTTTTCGCCCAATTTCATCGTTTTGTTCTCCTTTATGCTTTAGCTCCACAACCGCGTACGGTTTTCCATTCTCATCCCCAAGCAATACTGTCGAAATGCCGTCCTGTATCTTGTATGAAGGATAAAGAATGTCCCCGTAAACCGCTGATTTCTTATATTCTACCCGCAGGCCGGAAAAGTCCGGCTCCATCCCGTTTTCTTCCAGAAGTTCCACCGCCATCTGCACATACTGGCAGTTGTTGACGTGATGGTTCGTGTCTATATGATACTTCCTGACTTTGATCGGAGACGTTTTGACTCCTCCTTCCGGCATCGGCACTTTCCGGGATGCATATTCCATCGGATACGGCTCTTCCATCCCGTAGCGGCTGATTTCCTCTTCGGAAGGCCGGGTCGGACGTCCGGATGCCAGATCCATGTAAACCCAGATTGAGTTGGCATACGCCGTGACTTCTCCATTTTGATCCTTCATGACAAAGTTCCGGTCACCGAAGAATCCGTGGAATCCGGTCGGCCAGGTGCAGGTCCGGATTTCTTCTCCAAGTTTTGGATAGCGCAGGATTTCTACCTGCCAGGAAGAAAGCACCCATGCTTTTTTCTGTTCTTCGAGATACTTCGTTCCTACGCCAAGATCCTCCGACTGAAAGATGCTTGCGTCCTGGAACGAATTGATTATGCCCGGAAGTGTCATGCATCCGTTGTCCGACACTTCACTGAGCCGTACTCTTGATTTCACCTCGTACATATCATCCCTCTTTTACTTTTCTTTTGATTCTGCCACATAGCTTTTTTCCATCGTAATTACGCATTGATACCGCTCGTCCAGATGACGGATTTTCTCCATCACCAGATGAAGCAGTGTATTTTCCTCTTCTTTATCATACCCGTGGGGCATCACCATGTCAAAGATCAGATTGATCTGATGTTCGCCCGGCACCATACGGAAGTCATGAATGCTTGCTTCCGGAGCGGTCTCGGCCACAATGTGTTCCACCTTTTCCCGGATCTGAAGCACATCCTGATCTTTTGTCTCAATCGGATCCATGTGGATCAGAAGATAGATGCCCAGATATTTTCTGGCGTCCCGCTCGATCCGGTCGATGATCTCGTGGGAAACTTCGATATTCACGTCATTTGGCACTTCCGCATGGATGGACGCCATGCTCCGTCCCGGTCCGTAATTATGTACCAGCAGATCGTGTGTCCCGACAATGCCGTCGTAAGATTCCACAAATCTGGTGATTTCATCGAAAGTTTCCTGCGGGACCGCTTCCCCGATCAATGGTTCCAGTGTATCTTTTGCGATTCCGATTCCGGCCCACATGACAACGAGTGCCACGCCGATTCCGACGAAACCGTCGATATTGATGCCTGTCACACGGAAAAATAATACTGAAAGAATTGTCGCCGTTGTCGTTGCCACGTCTCCCATTGCATCGGCCGCCGTGGCCATCATGACTTTAGAATCAATCCTTTTTCCAAGCTTTCGGTTAAACGCCGCCATCCACAGCTTGACTCCGATGGACAGAATCAATATGACAACAGAAATGGTATTGAAGCTGAGGATCTCCGGATTCCGGATTCTCCCAACGGCGTCTTTCAGGAAGGTAAAGCCTACCTGCAATACGATAAATGCCACAATCAATGCCGCGATATACTCGATCCGCCCGTGTCCGAAGGGATGTTCCTCATCGGCGGGCTTTTCCGCCATCTTGACCCCGACGAGACCGATGATCGATGATCCGGCATCGGAAAGATTGTTGAATGCGTCTGCCGTAACGGAAATACTGTGAAGTATAATTCCGATGGCGCCTTTTACAAGAAAGAGAAAAACATTGCAGAGGATGCCCACTACGCTTGCCAGTACTCCGTAGGCTGTCCGCACCGCAACCGTCTCTGTCTGTTCGTAGTTTTTTACAAACCGTCTTACTAAAAATTCTGTCATTCCTTTTCCCTTTCGTCTTTTGTCCTGAAGTACTTTTTCTTTATGATCCGAAGAAGAACCATCTGATTTTGAATTTTGATGTCGCTGTCACCATCTCATATTCCTCTTCTGTCAGGACATGTTCCAGCTGCTTTTTTCCTTTTTCCGGGACGACCGCATGGACGCTGTCGATAAAGCAAAGGCTCGGATACAGAACACACCACCAGTTGTGCCCTTGGGCTTCTCCGATCTGGATCCGGAGCGCTTCATACGTTCCGGCCGGAAAGGTGATATCCCCGTAGGTCTTTTCCGGGAAGACTGTCCACTCAAGGGATGCCCGGACCGGATAGGAATATCCTTCCTTCTGGATGGTCTCTTCGGCAAGTGCTTCGATCTGCGGAAGGTGGGAGCGGATAAATGCTTTTGTCTGTGCAAGGCTTTCTGTATCCATCTCTTCTTCCATCCAGGAGACAACCGTATCCTTTACTTTCATTTTCAGGTTCTGGTCCTCTTTGCTGTCGCTGTTTGCAAGCACATGGAAGCGCAGCACTTCCTCTGCCATGTGCTCCTGTGTTTTCTCTACTTTTGCGCTGACTGTCTCCGTGCGCCAGACACACGCAGTCAGCATCAGCGAAATCATGACAGCTAACGCTGCCATGATGAGATTTCTTCTTTTTTCCATGATCCATGTCCCTCCCGTTGTTTCCATTACTAACGGGAGTATTGCCGGATCTGGTTGATTTATTCTGCTTTTTCCGGATTTTTATTCCGGCGGATCGTCTCAAGCACGGTTCTTGCCTGCTTGTCGATGTGTACGCCGATTTTTTCTTCCGCCTGCTCTTTTGCGCCTGCTTCCAGATAGGTGATCAGCTCTTTGTGTTCTTTTGAGATCTGCGGATGGAATTCCCGGTGCTTTAAGTATTCCACCCGGTACCGGTACATCTGCTCTCCCAGATTGTTCAGAAGCTGGATCAGCCTCTGGTTTTCTGTAGAGTTGTAAATGATGTCGTGGAAGTGGACGTCTGCCTCGGCAGTCCTTGTCACATCATCAGATGTCAGCGACCGGTCAAACTCTTCCGCCGCCTTTTTGAGCTCTTCAATCTGCTCCTTTGTGATCCGCTCGCAGCTCAGGCTGACCGCAAGCACTTCCAGCGCCCGTCTGACTTCCAGCACGTCCCGCATGCTTTTCTCCGTGATTTCCGCCACTTCTGCTCCTCTTCGCGGAATCATCAGTACCAGCCCTTCCAGCTCCAGCTTCCGGATCGCCTCACGGATCGGTGTACGGCTCACGCCCAGCTTTTTCGCAAGCTGGACTTCCATCAGCCGTTCTCCCGGCTTTAACTCTCCTCTCAAAATCGCCTGGCGGAGTGTATTGAACACCACGTCGCGCAGCGGAAGATACTCATTCATTTCTGCTCCAAAATCTGCTTCCATCAATCGTTCCTCCTGTTCTTTCGTACATTGTGAATGGTTGTTGTGTAAATCTGTCTTGCAAATCCTTTCTGTCGAATCTGTTCCGCTGTTTTCTTTGCCATACTGCGTTCCCTGAACAGGCCGAATACGGTAGGGCCGCTTCCGCTCATCATAGCGTTCATGGCTCCGCCGCGAAGCATCTCTTCTTTGATCTGCGTGATCACCGGGTACTGTTTCTCTGTCACACTCTCCAGGACATTTCCCATCGAGCCGGCCACACGGGTGACGTCTTTTGCCCGAAGTCCTTCGATGATTCCGTCAATGTCCGGATGATCCACGATGGCAGAAGAATCCAGCTTTTCGTAGACCATCTTTGTGGAGACGCTGATGGGCGGTTTTGCAATGAGAACGTGGCATTTTGGCATGGCCGGAAGGCGGGTAAGCTTTTCCCCGATTCCTTCTGCCAGAGCCGTTCCCCGCATGATACAGTACGGGACATCCGCGCCAAGTGTGACCCCGCGCTCCATCAGTTCTTTTTCACTTAATTTCCATCCGAAAAGCCGGTTCATCCCGAAGAGCACGGCGGCGGCGTCCGCGCTTCCGCCTGCCATCCCTGCCGCCACCGGAATGTGCTTTTTCAACGTGATGGAAACTCCGTGCTTTTCTCCAAATTCATCCAGCAGAATCTTTGCTGCACGAAACGCAATGTTGCTTTCATCCGTCGGCAAAAAAACGAGATTGGATGCAACGGTAATGCCAGGCTCTTTCCGCTTTTCCAGCGTGACCTCATCATACAGGTAGACGGTCTGCATGATCATCCTGACATCGTGATATCCGTTTTCTCTTCTTCCAAGTACATCGAGCCCCAGATTAATCTTTCCAAGTGCTTTTAACTGAATTCGTTCCATCCAATCTCTCCTTAGTTTATCCTCTTTTCTCTCCTGCCCTTTTCTTCCTGTTCCGGATCTTATAAAAGATTCTATATAATAGAAGAAACGGACAATATGTATTTTGTATACATTTCCTTATAGTATACTCAAATTTTCCTTAAAAATCAATATCCTCTCACCTGGACGCAGTCCTTTTTCCTTCTCGATTCCATTGACCTCACAGATGCTCTCTTCGGTCGTTCCGAACCGCTTGGCAAGGGAGAACAGATCATCTCCGTCTTTGACCGCATACCCTACAATACCCGGTCTCTTTGCCAGTTCTTCCATCGAGCGTTCTTCCATGGTAATGCCTTTGATATTTTCGATTTCCACCGGTTTCCTTACCAGCGCCCGGAAGCAGACGGCAGCCTTAATCTCCGCTTTCCCCTGTCCCAGAAGGTTGACTGTCAGCTGTTCGATGCAGCCGTTTAAGGAACAGCGGATATCCGGATACATTTCATTGCATTCCAGCATACAGGAAAACGGGACCATGCCCTGCCAGGTGTCAAACGGAATATCATCATCCGGCTTGACATACAAAAATCCGATGTGCAGGATTCCTTCTACCTGAATTCCTTCTTCTTTCGCTTCCGTCCGGACAATTTCAAGGCTGCCCGACGTATGGCAGATCTGAAAAATATTGTCTTTGAGTTCCGGCAGGGAAAGGGTCTCGCTGACGCTGCATTTCAGGTGGTTCTGCATCACCATCTGCTCATATTCATCCTTCTCCTTTTCAGATGTCAGATTGCAGCTTAAAGAATACAGATCCTGAAGGATTTCCACTTCTTCCTCCTCGAAAACGGAAGCTTTCACTTCCAGCGATGCCTCAATGCCGACAATCCGCATTTCTCCGTCCTCATCCAGCCGCACTTCCGCGTTTTCGTCGGTAAAAGCGCTGTCGATCTGGTGGAACATTGTCTCGTCTGCT
Organism: Pseudoflavonifractor sp. BSD2780061688st1 E11; assembly: GCF_005844125.1. Classification (NCBI taxonomy): domain Bacteria; kingdom Bacillati; phylum Bacillota; class Clostridia; order Eubacteriales; family Oscillospiraceae; genus Pseudoflavonifractor; species Pseudoflavonifractor sp. BSD2780061688st1 E11. The sequence continues at coordinate 49,199 of NZ_SPHM01000021.1, read as the reverse complement.
CCCGGGCACGGAATTCTACCCTCGAAGCGTACCGGCTCCTCAATCCAGTTCAGTGTCTCATCCGGCGTCTCATAAAAGGCAAAGACAAGCAGTTCCCCTTCCACAATCAGTCCGTCCTGCACCAGTTTCGTATCCAGCCGTTGCGGTTTGATATCCGTCCACAGAAGGGAGGCAATATTTTCTTTCCCTTTCGGAAGGTGGATTTCCTCTTTGATCCGGTATGTATCACGGATGGAGGTCAGCATCTTCAGAATCTTCCGGGTCTCCTTTTTCTTACAGCACCGGTCGACGCCGTCCACGTCTATCGTCAATTCGCCTTCCTCTCCGGCTTCCGGAACCAGCACCATCTCCGCCATGGTCCGGATATTGAGCTTTCTGGAGTGAATCATCACCGCCGTCACATCGGTTCTGGTGCTTCGGATCAGCCAGTCTCCCCGTTCCTCTTCTGTGTAAACCATCTCTTCAAACGGGAACTGTCCGGAGAGTTCTGCCATCTTTTCATCCGCCTCATCGGTGACATAGAGAATTTTGAACATCAGCTTTCCATGGATTTTCACATAATGATCCACCTTTCGGATTTCCTCGATCCGCAGCGTTCCTTCGCTTTGCATGACTTTTTTGATATCCTTTTTGTTGTCCGGCACATTGTAGTCTTCATCAATCAGAAACTGGTCTGTCACCGGCTTTCCGCTCCATTGTTTCATAATCTGTTTTTTTACCAACTCCATAGGGAACCTCCTCATTCTTCAAAGACAACATGTCTGTCCTGATAATCCAGTTTCACGACAAGATAAGGCCATGTGTGTTTTTCGATGACCTGTTCCTTTTCTCCCGGTCCTTTCAGCTCCGTGCGGATATGGACGGCGTTTTCGGTCTCGTAAAGTTCTTTTACCTCAATGCTGTATCCGCTGCTCTCCTTTTTTCCATACCCTCTGACAAGGTACATCTGTCCCTGGTCCGTGTACGTCAGCTTCATCGGTTCGTCCTTTTTCTCTTCGATTTGAGTCTTTAATTCCTCCGGTATGTCTTCCTTTTCCAGGACCGTAAAGTCCAGCTCCTGCTTTTTCGTTCCTCCCAGGTCCGTGACAGAGCATCCGGACATGCATAAAATCAGGAAGACTGCAGTACAGGAGAAGATGATTTTTCGGAAATTTCCTGCTTTTTTGCTCATTCCATGCGATCCTGCAGTTTCTCTTTATCATCTTACACAAACTTCCCATAAAAAATACCAAATCTTGATTTCTTTTCGCGCATTTTTATAGTATAATAGTGTTACTTTGTAAGTACGTCTTTTTTCGACATACTGTCTATTAAATTTTATGGAAAGGAGCGTATCCCCATGATTCGCTTTATCTGTATTGTCATTTATCTGGTTGTCTATCTGATTCTTTCCATACCGGTCTTTTTTGTGGAATGGCTGATCGGAAAGAAAAACCGGCAGATGCGCGATCTTTCTTCCCTGCGGATTGTGCAGTGGGGTTTTAAATGTATCCTGAAAATCGCGGGCGTAGATGCTACGGTGATCGGACTTGAGAATATTCCGGATGAGCCGGTCCTGTTTGTGGGAAATCACAGAAGTTATTTCGATATTCTGCTGACCTATTCCAGATGCCCGCGGCTCACTGGATATGTTGCCAAAAAGGAGATGGAGAAGATTCCTCTTCTCTCCACCTGGATGAAGTATGTATACTGCCTGTTTCTGGACCGCGAAGATCCGAAGCAGGGCATGAAAACGATTCTTCAGGCGATTGACTATGTAAAGAGCGGGATTTCCATCTGTATTTTCCCGGAAGGAACGAGAAATACCGGAGAAGAGTTAAGTCTTCTTCCTTTTAAAGAGGGGTCCTTTAAGATTGCGGAAAAGGCGGGATGTGCGATTGTCCCGATCAGTTTGAATAATACCGCTCAGATTTTTGAAGCCCATCTTCCGTTTGTCCGGAAGACTCATGTGGTCGTAGAGTACGGGAAGCCGGTATATCCGAAAGATCTGGACAAGGAGACAAGAAAACATCTCGCGCCGTATTTTGAAGCGATTATTAAGGAAACGATTGAGAAAAACGCGGATATGGTATAAGGCAACAGTTAAGGGGAGACAGCGGCCCTATGAGTCACTGTCTCCCCTTTATCGTTCTGTTCTTTTAAAGATCCGCAAATTTTTTGAAACATTCCTGTATCTTCTGATACTTCTCCCATGGCACACTTCTGAGTATGTTCTGCCGTTCCACAAACTGCTCTGCAGCAGTCCTAACTGAAAAAAATACATCAAATTTTGCCTTAGTAATATATCTTCGTTTATTTAAATATCTTTTTTTCGGATCTACGGATTCTACAAACTGATTGCTTTGACAGATCAATTGAGCGTCATATGGATCGTTTTCAGCAATCGCTTTCAAAAGAAATGTTTCCATCGCTCCCGTTTCCTCAAACGGAATTACCAGTAATAATATATCCACCGTAATTTCCTTTTTCTGTCCGTTTTGCATATGACAATGAATCCATTCATTATTCTTTATCTCTTGCTGAGTTTGTACATGTCGCTCAGACATCATGTCTCTAATCTTAGTACAGAATTCTGCCTCCGTATCGACCTCATCCCGATCCGTCAGAATCACAATTTTATTATATTCTTCTTCATCGGCAGCCAGACTGTTTAGTTCCAGCATATATCCAAACTTTTCCAAAATCCGACTGGCTCCTCCGCTTCCTCCTATGCACAATAATCGCTCTTCTTTTTTGAGAACACGAAATGTTTTAAATTTTTTACTTATGAGGAAACTCTCCCGGGTGTCCTCCCACTGATATGTGTTTCTCATAAAGTACTGGATCAGAACGGAATCCGTTGAGCCTTCGCAGATTAACATACTTTTCATTTATCTCAACTCCAATCCCATTTCGTCCTGTACTTCCAACGCTTTATTTCCGGAAAGCCGCCTAACTGTGATTTTATCCTTCTTTCTGTAAAGAGTATATACTGCTGTACGACTTCTCACTTTTTCAGAACATTTTAAAACTTTATCAATCGCTTCTTTGCTGTGTGACGTTAAAAACACCTGTACATTCAGTTTAAGACAAGTTTCCAAAATCCATCGAAATGTTCTGCTCATAGCTGATGTATGAATTGCAGTTTCAAATTCATCCAGAAGCAAAATCCCGTCTTGCGCCTTTAAAACTGCACTCATCAGCAAAACTGCTTTTTTCATTCCATCGCCATATACATTCAATGGCAAAGCTTCCTGATACGACTTTGACAAGATTTTATAGATACCTTTTCCATAATTATGATTCCCTTTATCATAATTAATGCTGATAATATTTTCATCATAATCTTTTAATATCTCTAACATTTCTTCATAAAGATTCGGATATTTTAGAATATCTGTAAGATATATATCTGCATCCGTATGACTGGATGGCGCAATATAGACTATATTATGTTTTTGCTTTCCTTCTGTTCCAACGGAAGCGGTATCTAAACGTCTTTGCCCCTCATACACCCAGCCTTTTGCCACGGTCGAATCATTGATTCGGATACAAAGCTCCATCTTTCCCACTCTCTGAAGCATTTCTTCTGAATCGCTTGGGGCATAATTGACAATTTCTCTTACTTGATTATACTCAGATTCGGTCATCTCTTCGTCTATAATCCGTGCATCAACTCGTATTCTTTCTTTTACAACATGTTTTGATATAGAGTCCTGGCTTTTAATAGTGTATTCGATACTCTTATCTTTTTCATTGATATTAAATAGGTCATAGAATCCTTCATAAAAAGAATATGCCGACGCTGACGATCCCTTTCTTAACAACGTCCCCCACATTTTGAGGCTTTCTGGATTACTGTAACTTTCTATGACTTCGAGTACACTTGTTTTTCCAGAATTATTATCCCCTGTCAGAATATTAATACTGGAAAGCTGATCTAATTGTAATGAAGAAATTCCTCTGAACGATTGAATGTCCAGACTATTAATATATGTCATTCGCCTTTCTTCCTCTCTGCCCACTACATTCTCTCACCTTACCTGGTCATTTTTCAAAAAGGCCTCAATGCCGATGACTGCCTCTTCTTCGTCGTCACCCTCTGCAGTGATCTCGATCTCCATTCCCTTTGATGGTCGGAAAGCCATCATCCCCATAATACTCTTTGCGTTGATATGCATATCGCCGCTCTTTAACATAATCCTGCTCTGGAACTGGCATGCAATACGAACCAGTTCTGCGCCCGGTGCCTCATATCTGCTTTCGATATCTGCTGCTATCACTTTTCGTGTGGTCATATTGACTCCTCCTTCCATCTGGAAATGTTCTTTTTTTAAGTTTATTATATACCAGTTCCCCGGGGCTTTCAATTTGAAGTTGCGGATTTTTTCTTTCCCTTTGCCCGGATGAGTGCTATAATGTTTCCAGTATTATGCTGAAAAAAAGGCCGTACGCTCTTTTGTGCGGCAAAAAAGGAGTGTGTCCTATGTTGGAACGTAATTTGACATTATTGACAGATTTGTATGAACTGACAATGATGCAGGGATATTTTAAGGAGAAGGATCACGACAAAGTCGTTGTATTTGACGTCTTTTACCGTGCCAACCCTTGTAATAATGGCTATTCCATTGCAGCCGGGCTGGATCAGGTGATCGAGTATATCAAGGGGCTGCATTTTTCGTATGAAGCAGTGGATTATTTAAGAAGCCTGCACATTTTTGATGAAGATTTCCTTCATTATTTAAGTGGATATCATTTCAGCGGTGATATCTACGCAATTCCGGAAGGAAGTGTGATTTTCCCAAGAGAACCGATTATCAAAGTCGTTGCCCCGATTATGGAGGCCCAGCTGGTGGAGACGGCGATTTTGAATATCGTAAACCACCAGTCTCTGATTGCTACCAAGACTGCCCGTGTTGTCTACGCGGCAAACGGCGGCGGCATCATGGAGTTCGGCCTTCGCCGTGCCCAGGGGCCGGATGCCGGACTTTACGGGGCGAGAGCTGCCATGATCGGCGGCTGCGTCGGCACATCCAATGTTCTGGCCGGACAGATGTTTGATGTTCCGGTGATGGGAACCCATGCCCACAGCTGGATTATGAGTTTTCCAAATGAATACGAAGCATTTAAGGCGTACGCCCGGATGTATCCTGATTCCTGTACTCTGCTTGTGGACACATATGACACCTTAAAATCCGGTGTACCGAACGCGATCCGTGTGTTCAGTGAGATGCGGGAAGAGGGAATCCAGTCGAAAAGCTTCGGAATCCGTCTTGACAGCGGCGACCTTGCATATCTTTCTAAGAAGGCACGTAAGATGCTGGATGACGCAGGATTCCCGGAGGCGAAGATTTCCGCTTCCAATGATCTGGATGAATATCTGATCCACGATCTGAAGCAGCAGGGAGCAGCCATCGACGTCTGGGGTGTGGGCACTCACCTGATCACGTCCAAGGACTGCCCGTCCTTTGGCGGCGTCTACAAGCTGGCGGCTATTCAGGATGAAAACGGCACGTTTGTTCCGAAGATCAAGCTGTCGGAGAATACGGAAAAGATTACCAATCCGGGCAACAAGACGATCTACCGGATCTACGAGAAGGAAAGCGGCAAGATCAAGGCAGACCTGATCTGTTTTGCAGATGAGACTTTCGATGAAAATGACGATCTGCTTCTGTTCGACCCGATCGAAACATGGAAAAAGACGAAGTTAAAAGGCGGCACTTACACGATGCGTGAAATGCTCGTTCCGGTTTTCATCAACGGAGAATGCGTATACCAGTCTCCGACCGTGATGGAGATTGCGGATTACTGCCGCCAGGAAAAAGATACACTGTGGGATGAGACAAAGCGTCTCTTCTACCCTCACAATGTCTATGTCGATTTATCTGACCGGCTGTATCAGGTGAAGAAGGAACTGCTCGATCAGATGAGTATGGATAATTTATAAGGAGGATTTGATTATGAGAATTATTGTATTAGCAGGAGGACTCAGCACCGAGCGTGACGTTTCTTTAAGTTCCGGTGCAGGGATCTGCCGTACCTTACGTGAGAAAGGCCACGACGCTTTTCTTCTGGATCCGTTCCTCGGGCTTCCGGATGCCGGGGATGATCTGGAAGCGGTCTTCAAAAGACCGGACGCAGGTCTTGGAATCGCATCCGGAATCCGCTCCACAGAGCCGGATCTGGAAGCGGTAAAGGCATGCAGAGAAGACAAATCAGACTGCTTTTTCGGCGCCAATGTCATCGAACTTTGCCGGCTTGCGGACATCGTATTTATGGGACTTCACGGAGACGTGGGAGAAAACGGAAAACTCCAGGCATCCTTTGATGTCCTCGGTATCCGTTATACCGGCCCAAGTTCCCTTGGCTGCGCCCTTTCCATGGATAAAGAAATTACGAAGGTGATCTTCGAGGCAAACCAGATTCCGACTCCAAAGGGAACCTGGATGAAAAAATCTGCTTCGGATCATTCCCTTGCTTCCACCGGACTTTCTCTCCCGCTCGTGGTAAAACCGTGCTCCGGAGGTTCCAGCATCGGCGTTTATTTCGCCCACACTGAGGAAGAATTTGACCAGGCTGTCCGGGAATCCTTCCGCTATGAAGACGAGATTATTATTGAAGAGTATATTAAAGGAAGAGAACTCGCCTGCGGCGTCATCGATGGAAAGGCTCTTCCTGTTATCGAAATCTGTCCGAAAAACGGCTGGTTTGACTATGCGAACAAATATCAGGACGGCATGACAGAGGAGATCTGCCCTGCCCGGATTCCGGAAGAAACAGCACTTCGGATTCAGGATATTGCGGAGAAGGCATTCAAGGCGCTCAAACTTGACGTGTATGCCCGTGCCGATTTCCTTCTGACTGAGGACGGCAGCATTTACTGCCTGGAATACAACAGCCTGCCTGGAATGACAGCCGCAAGTCTTCTTCCAAAAGAAGCAAAGGCGGCCGGAATCGAATTCGGCGACCTCTGCGAACTGCTGATTGAAAAATCCATGGATGCCCGTTACCGCGGGTAATTACCAAAGACAGGAGAACACATATGAAAGAATTATCACTGGCAGCTATTGCCTCCGCCTGCGGCGGTACCTGCTACGGACCGGAAGAGCTTCTCAGCCGGGAGATTACCGGCGTGGCAATTGACAGCCGCAAGATTGAAGAAGGATTTCTCTTCGTTCCAATCAAAGGTGCGCGCGTAGACGGACATGATTTTATAGAACAGGTTATGGAGAAAGGAGCACTGTGCTCCTTATCCGAACATTCCCTGGGAGACGTCCCGTACCCGTATATTGTTGTAGAGTCCACCGAACAGGCGCTCAAAGATCTGGCCCGCTATTACCGCAGCCGGCTGAATCTGAAAGTGATCGGCATTACGGGAAGCGTCGGCAAGACCAGCACCAAAGAGCTGATCGCCTCTGTTCTGGCGCAGAAATATCACGTACTGAAAACAGAAGGAAATTATAATAATGAGATCGGTCTTCCGCTGACCATTTTCCGGCTGACCGAAGAAGATGAAATCGCGGTTCTCGAAATGGGAATCGACCATTTCGGAGAAATGCACCGTCTGGCGGATATTGCAAGGCCGGATGTCTGTGTCATCACAAATATCGGATACGCACATCTGGAAAGTCTCGGTTCCCGTGAGGGAATCCTCAAAGCAAAGACTGAAATGTTCGATCACCTGCAGGATGAGTTCTGTGTTGTTTTAAATGGAGATGATGATATGCTGCGCACGGTCTCTGATGTGCGCGGGCAGAAACCGGTATTTTTCGGCATCGATTCTGCCGCTCCGGTTTTCGCATCCCACATTGAAAACAGAGGACTCAAGGGAACACTCTGCACAATCCAGCTTCCGGCATGCGGCGATTTCCCGGAGGCAACGATTCAGGCCGACATCCCGATTCCAGGAAAACACATGGTCTACAACGCTCTCGCAGGAGCTTACATCGGCCGCCTCTTCGGACTCTCAGCCGAGGAAATCGAATCCGGTATCCGGACTCTCCAGCCGGTATCCGGACGGAATCACCAGATTGAGACCGATACTCTGACCATTCTGGACGACTGCTACAATGCCAATCCTGCATCCATGCGGGCATCCCTCGATGTCCTCGCCATGGCTTTGGGACGCCGCACCGCGGTTATGGGGGACATGAAAGAATTAGGCAAAGACGAAGACCGCCTTCATTTTGAAACCGGAGAATACGCTGCCCGCAAAGGCATCGACCAGATCATCTGCATCGGACCTCTGGCCGAACACATGTATCAGGGTGCCAAAAATATTGCCTCCGGCAATACCGTACTCTACTATCCGGACAAAGAACGCTTTTTAAACGACGTCTCTTCTTTATTTCAAAAGGGGGATACCGTCCTTGTAAAAGCTTCCAATTCCATGAAATTCTCTCAGATTGTGGAAACATTAAAAGAATTCGGCTGTAATGGATACTGCCACACAGGCAACAGCACGGAAAAAGGAGAAACATTATGATGGATTACCAGATCCTCGCCCTGGATCTTGACGGCACACTGACCAATTCCAAAAAGGAGATCACACCTCAGACCAAAAAGGCACTGATCCGGATACAGGAAAACGGAATCAAAGTAGTCCTTGCAAGCGGACGCCCTACAACCGGCGTCCTTCCTCTTGCAAAGGAACTGCAGCTGGAACGCTTTGGAAGCTACATTCTCTCCTTCAACGGCGGACGCATCACCGACTGCCGGAGCCGGGAGATCATCTACAACAGACTCCTTCCAAAAAACATTGCTGCACCTCTGTTTGAAATCGTCAGACACTTTGATGTCGACATTGTAGGATATTCCGAGAAGGCCATACTGTCCGGGCTCCACACGAACCAGTACACCGAACTGGAATCCCGGATCAACGGGCTCCCGGTCCGCCATATCGAACCATTTACCGAACATATCGAGGCAGACAACAACAAGTTCCTCATCACAGGAGAACCAGATGAAATCGCCCGTGTAAAAGACAAGCTCATCCCGCACTTTCACGGACTGCTCAACATCTACTGCTCCGACCCGTTCTTCCTCGAAATCATGCCGCAGAACATCGATAAGGCACACTCCCTTGAGAAACTCCTCTCAAGCATCGGGCTGACCACCGACCAGATGATCTGCTGCGGAGACGGCTACAACGACATCACCATGATCCAGTCCGCAGGACTCGGCGTCGCCATGGCAAACGCACAGCCCGCCGTCAAAGAAGCCGCCGACTTCATCACACTCTCAAACGACGACGACGGCATCCTCTACGTCATCGGGGACGTGTTCCGATGCTTCGGAACCTGTCCCCAATGAATTTTCCATGAAAATGCCCGCCAGCCCTTGATTTTACTGGGCTGGCGGGTGTTTTTTGCGTTTTGGGGACGTGTTCCGGCGTTTCAGAACCTGTCCCCAATGAAAATTTTAAGAAAAAGCCCTCTAGCCCTTGATTTTACTGGGCTGGAAGGCATTTTTTGTATTTTGGGGACGTGTTCCGGTGAATCGGAACACGTCCCCAAAAATTATTCAAACATCCGGGCTGCGTCTTTGAGGAGTTGGCGGATCTGGAGGTGTTGTGGGCAGGCTTTTTCGCATTTGCCGCACTGGATGCAGTCGGATGCTTTTCCTTTTTCTTTTGTGATGGTCTGGTAGTCTTCTTTGCTTTTTTCGTTTTCGTACTGGATTTTGTCGTTGACGCAGTTGAAGATTTCCGGGATCGGGATCTGTTTTGGGCATCCGTCGGTGCAGTACCGGCATGTGGTGCAGGAGATCATTTTCTGTGCGTTGAAGATCTCTGCTGCCGTTTTGACTGCGTCCTGTTCTTCGGGTGTGAGTGGCTGGAACCGGGTCATGAAGCTTAAGTTATCGTTCATCTGTTCCATGTCGCTCATACCGGAGAGTACCATCATGACATTGTCAAAGCTTGCAGCGAAGCGGATGGCGTAGCTTGCGTTTGTTCCGCCGTGGAGTGCGTCGAGTGTGTCCTGTGCTTTTTTCGGCAGGCGGATGAGTTTTCCTCCTTTGACCGGTTCCATGACGATGACCGGCTTTCCGTGTTTCCGGCAGACGTCATAGCAGGCTTTGCTCTGTACTTCTTCATCAAGGTAGTCTGCATAGTTGAACTGGAGCTGTACGACTTCCAGCTCCGGGTGATCTGTGAGAATGCGATCCAGTACTTCGGCGCTGTCGTGGAAGGAGATTCCGACGTGGCGGACTTTTCCTTCTTCTTTTAATCTCTGAGCTGTTTCATAGGCGTGGCATTTCTGGAATTTTTTATAATTTTCTGCATTCTGTGCGTGCATCAGGTAGAAATCGAAGTAGGACACGCCGCACGCTTCCAGCTGGCTTTCAAAGAATGGGCGGATATCTTCTTCTGTCTCGAAGTATGGTTCTGTCAGTTTGTCTGTCAAAATAAAGCTTTCTCTTGGGTACCGTTTTACAAGGCATTCCCGGATGGCTGTCTCGCTTTTTCCTTTTAAGTAGCCTCTGGCCGTGTCAAAATAATTGAATCCGGCCTCCAGGAAGGTGTCTACCATCCTGGTAAATTCCTGCTGATCTACTTCTTCGCCGTTCATTGGAAGGCGCATGCATCCGAATCCAAAATTCTTTTTTACATTTTCAAATCTGTTGCTCATGTTGTCTTCACCGCTTTCTTTTTTCTTCTCCTTTTATTGTAATCCAATCTTTCATCCCAGGCAATCATTTCTCGCACACAAAAACTCCGCCTGCGGGAGAAGGAATCCCGCCGGGCGGAGCTTTGTCTGAAAAGAGATGTGTCTCTAGGAAGCAAAGTTTCCTGTATAGAGTTGATAATATTTTCCTTTTGCCTCGATAAGATCATCGTGGGTGCCTCGTTCAATGATACGCCCCTGTTCCATAACCATAATGCAGTCTGAATTCTTGACTGTGGACAGGCGGTGGGCAATGACAAAGGTGGTCCGTCCTTTCATGAGGGCATCCATTCCGGCCTGTACGAGTTTCTCGGTACGGGTATCGATAGATGAAGTCGCCTCATCAAGAATCAGTGCCGGCGGATCCGCAACTGCCGCCCGGGCAATAGCGAGAAGCTGCCGCTGTCCCTGGCTTAAGTTGGATCCGTCTCCCGTCAGCATGGTATTATAGCCGTCAGGCAGCCGCCGGATAAATCCGTCCGCATTCGCAAGTTCTGCCGCCTTGATACATTCTTCGTCCGTGGCGTCAAGTTTTCCGTACCGGATATTTTCCATTACCGTACCGGTAAACAAATGGGTATCCTGAAGGACCATACCAAGAGATCTTCTCAGATCCTGCTTTTTGATTTTGTTAATATTGATGTCATCATACCGGATTTTCCCGTCCGCAATATCGTAGAACCGGTTGATCAGGTTTGTAATCGTCGTTTTTCCTGCACCCGTCGCGCCGACAAACGCAATCTTCTGTCCCGGTTTTGCATAGAGACTGATATTGTGCAGGACAATCTTGTCTTCGTTATATCCGAAATCGACATCATCCAATACAACGCCGCCTTCCAGTCTGCGGTATGTAATGGTGCCCTCCGCCTTATGCGGATGTTTCCACGCCCAGATATTGGTCCGCACCGGGGATTCAATCAGATTGCCGTTCTCATCCTCTTCGGCATTGACCAGTTCCACATATCCTTCGTCCTTCTCCGGCTCCTGATCCATCAGTTCAAAGACACGCTGTGCTCCGGCTGCCGCATTGACCACGAAGTTGATCTGCTGGCTTACCTGGGTAATCGGGTTGGTAAAGCTTCGGTTCAGTCCCACAAAGGTAACAACAGTACCGATGGTAACTCCTGCCAGCCCGTTGATCCCGAGGATTGCTCCTACAATAGCCACCAGCGCATAGCTGATCCACCCGATATTGGCGTTAATCGGCATGAGCAGGTTGGCATAACGGTTCGCCTTGTTTGTACTGTCACGAAGCCGTTCATTGACTTTGTGAAAATCCGCCATCGCTTCCTGTTCATGGCAGAACACCTTCACAACCTTCTGCCCGTCCAGCATTTCTTCGATGAATCCATCCACTGCTCCCAGATCGATCTGCTGGCGGACATAATATTTTCCGGACAGTTTGGAAAAATTGGCCGTTACAAGCAGCATGACACATGCTGTCAAAATGGAAATCACGGTAAGAAACGGATTTAACACTATCATGGTAATCAATGTCGCAATCATGGATATCACGGAATTGATGATCTGCGGAATACTCTGGCTTAAAAGCTGTCTCAGTGTATCCACGTCATTGGTATAGACCGACATGATATCCCCATGTGCATGGGTGTCAAAATATTTGATCGGCAGAGACTCCATCCTGCGGAACAGATCATCTCTTAAATGCCGCATCGTTCCCTGGCTTACATTGACCATGATCCTGTTATAGGTAAATGCCGTGATAACTCCCGTTGCCATTATGCATACCAGACGAATCAGGTCTAAAGCCAGACTGCTGAAATCCCTGGAGCCGCTTTCGAGCATTGGTGTAATGTGATCATCAATCAACGTCTGGGGGAATGTCGCCCCTACAACAGTTGCGATGGCAGTAATCAAAATGCAGATAACTACAATCAAAAACGGAATTTTGTAATAATGAAGCATATATCGAATGACCCTGTTGATCAGCCTGACGGCTGTATTCACTCTGGATCCTGATGGTTTTTCATTGATCTTTTCGCTCATAACACTGTTTCCTCCTTTCTGATTATGCCGGCTGGTCAAAGTCGCCGCTGCCTTCCAGCTGCGAGTTGTAAATTTCCTGATAAATTGCATTGTGTTTCAGCAGGTTTTCATGTGTATCGAACGCATCGATCTTTCCTTCATCCAGAACAAGAATCCTGTCTGCGGACTCCACACTGGAAACACGCTGTGCAATAATAATCTTTGTTGTTCCCGGAATCTTCTTTGCAAAGGCTGCCCGGATGTTTGCATCGGTCGCCGTATCTACCGCGCTGGTAGAATCATCAAGGATCAGTACTTTCGGTTTTTTCAAAAGTGCACGCGCAATACACAGACGCTGCTTCTGTCCTCCGGAAACGTTGGCTCCTCCCCGCTCGATCCGGGTTTCATATCCTCCCGGCATCCGGTCAATAAATTCATCCGCGCACGCTGCTTTGCATGCCTCAATACACTCTTCCTCTGTGGCATCCGGATTTCCCCATCTTAGGTTATCCAGAATCGTTCCCGAGAACAGGGTATTTTTCTGAAGCACAACGGAAACCTGATTCCGAAGCACTTCGGTATCATATTTGCGGACATCCACGCCGCCTACACAGACAGAGCCTTCATCCACGTCGTAGAGCCGGCAGATCAGATTGACAAGGCTGCTTTTCCCGGAACCGGTTCCTCCGATTACACCAACTGTCTCACCGCTTTTAATGTGAAGATCAATATCAGAAAGAGCATTTTTACCGCTTCCATGTTTATAGGAAAAGTTCACATGATTAAAATCAATCCTGCCGTCCTCAACTTTCATCACCGGGTTCTCAGGATCCGTCAGATCCGGCTTTTCATCAAGCACTTCACCGATACGGCGGATACTCGCCATGGACATACTGATCATAACCACTACCATGGACAGCATCATCAGACTCATAAGAAGAGCCATGATATAGCTGAACAGACTGGTCAGGTCTCCTGTTGTCAGTGAACCTTCCACAATAAACCGGGCACCGAACCAGGAGACGGAAATAATGCAGAAGTAAACCGCAACCATCATGGCCGGGTTATTGAATGCCAGAAGCCCCTCTGCCTTGACAGACAGATCGTAAAGAATCCTGGATGCTTTTGCAAATTTCCTGTTTTCGTAATCTTCACGTACAAATGCCTTTACCACACGGATTGCAGTGACGTTCTCCTGTACACTTGCGTTCAGATCGTCATACCGTCGGAAAACCTGACGGAAAATTTTCAGAGTGATGACCATGATTGAGCCGATGACAACCACAAGGAACACAACAGCAATGAGAAACATACTGCTGAGCCGCCGGTTGATGATCATACACATGGTAAAACTGAAAATCAGGTTTAACGGCGCCCGGACTGCCACACGGATCACCATCATGTAGGCATTCTGTACGTTGGTAATATCCGTTGTCATACGTGTAACAAGTCCCGGCACGCTGAATTTGTCAATATTGGAAAAAGAAAAGGTCTGAATATTGGCATAGATTGCCTCCCGCAGATTTGCGGACAGACCGGATGCGGCGCTTGCAGCATTTTTTCCTGCCATCGCTCCAAAGATCAGGCTCAGAAATGCCATGACAATCATCAGGGCACCATAACGATATACGACGGAAAGATTCGACTGCTCCAGTCCTCTGTCAATAATAATGGCCGTAACAAAGGGCATGAGTATTTCCATAATTACTTCGAGAGCGGTCAGTCCAATACACAGAAAGGTATCCCGTTTATACTTTCCCAGCTGTTGTAATACTTTTCTCACTGTAAAAACCTCCTGTCCATTTACTCTTTTACCTTATTTTTAATTTTTCCAGTACCGGATGCTTTTTGTCAGCTTCCGAACTGTCTCCTATTTATTAAATCACAAATTTCCTTGAATGAAAAATGAAAAAATGGTATCATTAATGCTACAAACGCAATAATAGAAAGGAACGGAACCATGAATACACAACAGCTGAAAACATTTGTCCAGGTGGCGGAAAACCTGAACTTTGCAAGAGCCGCTGAATCTCTCAATATTACCCAGTCCGCAGTCTCCCGCCAGATTCATGCTCTGGAAGAGGAACTGGATACCAAACTGCTGCACCGGACCACAAGGACTGTCCGCCTCACCCCTGCCGGAATCAGCTTTCTTGACGATGCAAAGCAGATCATAGAACGACTGAAATACGCTACCGCCAAAATTCAGCACCACACCGCTGCTGCCATGCAGGTGGTCTCCATCGGGTGTGGAAGCGAGGCCCACCTTGATTTTCTAAACGGCATTCTCGATTCCTGCTTAAAGGAGATGCCTGCGTTTCATCCGTTTCTGAGAATCATCTCACACCGCTCGCTTCTGAATCTGTTTTATCAGGGAGAGCTTGATCTTCTGATCGGATTCCAAAGCGACATCCCTTTAAAAGGAAACGTCGTTTACGATGAACTGCTCCATATCCCGCTTTGCTGCGTATTTCCGCGCGGTCATGCCTATGCCGGAAAAAAGGAAGTTTACGAACAGGATCTTCTTTCAGAACGCCTTGTTTTCTGCAACTCCTATGCGCTTCCTGCCGGCGCCTTGGAATATCAGAACCGCATCACCGGTTATCTGCCGCCCGAATCGGTTTACTTCTGTGATAATTATCAGGCAGCTCTGACACTGGTCCGTACCGGATATGGATACTGCATCCTTCCGCAGTCCCGATTCCCGGATGAACAGCTGTGCTACATTCCTCTCGCCGGCACGGATCCTTTATCCTACGGAATTTTCTATAAAAAAGGAGTGGATAACCCACCCTTGAAAAAATTTATCTCTATCGCAAAAAGGAGTGTGAAAGAGGATTTCCTCTCATGAAAATAAAGCCATGGGAGCTGTCTGTCCCATGGCTTATATTTCCTTACAAAGAATATGGCGAAGCGATCTGCCGTATTTTTCTTTCGTCGCCCGGATTCCGTAACCCCGCTTCTGCACATTGGAAAGGCTGTACGGGTTGTCCGGATGAACGGTCGCCAGCAGATAACGCATGCCCCGTTTCTTCATTTCCTCTTCGCAGACTTCCATCATCCTGTCCTGCAGATGATGCCCGCGGTAAAGAGGATCCACAGCTGCCGTATCCATATGCGCCGACAAAAGCAGCTGTTCTTTTGAAAATCCCAGATCATTGCCAAGGTTGTACGGGACATCCCCCGGGATCTCCACAAGAAAACATCCTGCAGGAATTCCCTCCTGCTTAGTCCTTGCAATGACTGCAAATCCGGCGTTCTCTTCTTCCTTTACACACACTTCCAGAAATTCTTTTCCATCCTCGTAAAACCAGTCCGGATTCTCCATATATGCAACGGTTGTTTCCATCAGCTTCTGAATATCCGCAAGATCAGCTTCCCCGGCTTTTTGGATCACAAATTCGGTCTGCCCGATTTCCTGATATGCCTCTTCGTAGGCTTTCTTTGTTTCTTCATCAAAGCATACCATCACCACTTCCCGGACCGTGCTCTGAGTATGAAGAAATGTAAGAATCTCCCTGACAGCCGTCTTTGCCGCAAGGGAAACCGGGTATCCGTAGATTCCGGTACTGATGGACGGGAAGGCTACAGTATTCCGTTCATAGGCAGCTGCAAGTTTTAAACTGTTCCGGTAGCAGGAGGCCAGAATCTGTTCCTCTCCACAGTTTCCGCCACGGTATACCGGCCCCGGTGTGTGAATGACATAGTCCGCCGGAAGGCGGTAGCCTTTTGTGATCTTCGCCTCACCGGGCCTGCATCCATTGAGAGTACGGCACTCTTCCAGAAGTTCCGGTCCTGCTGCCCGGTGGATGGCTCCGTCCACTCCGCCGCCTCTAAGCAGCGATGGATTCGCCGCATTGACGATGGCATCCGCTCTGCATTTTGTAATATCTCCCTTGATAATCCGAAATGTTCCCATCTGTATTCCTCCTGTCTCTGACTTTACTCTGCCTTTTTGTTCCATTCCCGGATGATCTGCGGAATATCACAAAGTGTATCTGCCTTCCGATCGATCAGCGAAAGAAGCTCCTCATCCGGCTGGGTGAGATCCGGCACCATAATGACACGGCATCCGGCACCGGCGGCCGCACGAACGCCGTTTGGCGAATCCTCCACCGCCGCACATTCTTCCGGTTTTCTTCCGATCTTCCTGCATGCATATTCATACACATCCGGAAACGGCTTGCCACGCTCTACCATAGTAGCACAGACGATGTCGTCAAACAGATCCAGAATTCCAATCTCACTTAAATAGCTTCTCGTCCGCTCTTCATCCGTTGCCGTCACAACGGCAGTCTGATATCCGGCTTCCCGAAGACTGCAGAGCACTTCGTCCACGCCGTCCTTCTTCTCGATTCCGTTGGCTTTCAGATGCTCGCTCATCAGCTCTTTTCTCCGCTCCCGGATAGCCCAATAATCGTACTGCTCACCATACGTCTTTGCGAACCATGGGGCAGCGTACCTGCTGGCAAAACTGCGGAACTGATAAGAATCCTCTTCTGTCAGCAAAAGCCCGGCTTCTTCTGCCGCCTGTCTCCAGAACCGGGTCAGGTATTTTTCCGTATCAATCAGAACACCGTCCATATCAAAGAGTACTGCTTTTATTCTCATCTTCTCTTACCATATTCCTTCCATCTTTTCTACAAGCAGGGATTTCACCGCACCCTTTTCCTGTACGTGGAACTCAAAGTTCCCCATCTCGGACTGCTGATAAAACTTCTTCGCTCCTGCCGCCTGCCCTTCATTTAAAAATACCTCGCAGACATTCCGGTCCACAAAAACTTCCACCACTGTCACCTGATCAATGTCCGCAGGATAGAGAATATTTTTCGCTCCTTCCCCGACAGTCCGGAAACGGCACTGTCCGTCTTTCTGCTCCAGATAGAGCTTGCGGTCCTTCCATTTATAAAGCGTCATGCGGAAATCCGCCGAATGTTCCAGTTCCAGTCTGACATAGTAGGTGTTCCCTTCGATTCCGGAAAGTTCCACATTCTCGTCACATCCTTCATAGACCGGGTAACGGATCAGCTGATAAATTCCCTGAACCGGATTCTGGTACAGCCTTCCATCCTTGACATGGAGCACCCTCGGAATACTCATGCTTCCGCAGGCTCCATTTACTGATTTGACATGTTCCTTTGCAACATCGCTGATCCAGCCGATGGCAACTCTCCCGATCTCGGTTTCAAGTGTCTGCACGGCATAAAAATCCGCGCCGAAATCATATAGTCCCTTCGTCTCCGCATGGAACTGATCCTGATACCATTCTCCGATATGGTAATATGTCCCGTTTTTCCTTCCGTGCTCGTCCACGTGGCCGCAGTATCCGGCTGTCAGCACCCACTGATTGTCCAGTTTGTAAAGATCCGGGCATTCCAGAGGAAAACATCCTTCCTCCTGCTTTTCCTCGAAGATCTCCTGACAGTACGTCCACTGCACAAGATTGTAGGACTTATAAAGCGCAACCGCCGGGTGTTCCTTTGTCCGTGTGCCGATGATCATCTTGTATTCGCCATCTTCAAAAAATACTTTCGGATCCCGGAAATCCTGGATTTCCTCATCTTCCGGTCCATCGATAATCCGGCTCTCCCGTTCCCACGAAATTCCGTCCCAGCTTTCCGTCATGACCTGGTATTCCCTCATATTCTGCGGTTCTTTCCGCTTTCCGATATGTCTTGTAAAGAACAGCCTCATTTTCTGCTCATCATCAATCAGCGCAGTCCCCGAAAACGCTCCTCCCACAAGTTCCGGATGATTCAGAATCTCCTGCTGCGGCTCCATGCACACCGGGAGGTGTACCCAGTGAATCAGATCCTGGCTGACTGCATGTCCCCAGTACATATTGTCCCACTCTTCCGAGAATGGATGAAACTGGTAAAACAGATGATAGTATCCGTGATAAAAGCAAAAGCCGTTCGGATCATTCATCCATCCCTTCAGTGGTGAGAGATGAAACTGATTTCGCACCGGCGTATCGTACCATCCTGCCCACTGGCTTTTACCGTAAAATCTGCCGTCCTGGATCAGGCAGATTCCCCGCTCCATGATATTTTCACATCCGCTTAAATCCGCGTAGGAAATCTCGCAGTCCTCGGGCGTCACCTCATAGGTTGTTCCCTGGTTGACAGCGATCCGCATCCACTTTCTGTACTGGTCAATCCGGAACATCTTGCGCGCGCTTCCGGAAATCATATGAAGTCTGCCTGTCTTCCCAGGTTCTGTCTTAATAAACAATTCCAGCTGTCTGTATTTTTGTGTATTAAATCTCATGTTTTTCCTCCTGTTCTCAGGCGTATTTGTCGTCAGTTATCTACTTCTACTGTACAGTTTATCACAAAGCGCCGCATTAAAAAAGCGGTATCCCTTCCGAACGCTCGACAAAATCCGGCCGGAAACGATACCGCCTTCCCTTTGATGTCTACAGAATGATGCTTACAAGAATTCCCGCAGTCAAAAGAATCAGAAGAATCCCTACACTGACCTGAAGCCATCTAGGATTTTTGACCTCCTGATCTGAAATTTCATCTTCCGGCTCCACATCTATCTCAGATTCCGCAAGAATCGATTCGATAATTACTCCTGCCTGCTCCGCATCCCGTCCATCTACATAGATCTTCTCTCCGAAGATCGAATTCCCCGTATACACATCCATAACTCCTCCGGCCCCTCTGGCCTCGCGGAATCCCTGAATACCGTTTCTCTGAAGTGCCTCCAAAAGCATCTCGGCCTCGATTCTGTCGCCTGCCGTATAAATGCAGACCGGACTCATAGCCTCCACTTTTTCCCTTCTTACTGCTCTCATACGAACACCTCTTTTCCTTTACACCAGCGGATTTTCTGATCAAAGATTTCTATCTTTATTATACTTCTGTTTTTTCTCATTTTCAATTCGGATTTCCCTTGACAAGACCTGTTTTAAGATCTATTATGATATCAAAATAATATCACTTTAACTCATGTTTGAATGAAGGAGGAAGAGTTATGGAGGCAAAAGAATCCCTGATCCAGGAGGAACGGATTATTCACGCACTGAACGGTTTTCTCATGTTGTTTGTCAGTACCGTAGTACTGATAGCAGGTACCGCGCTTTTTATCGCAGGACCCGTTTTTTACAGCATGGACCGGGTATCCGGCGGACTTTGCGGTGTTCTCGTGACGCTTGGCATCATCCTTTTCGTTGTTGCCATCATTTTGTACTGCGGACTGAAGATTCTCAATCCGAACGAAGCCCTTGTATTTGCACTCTTTGGTAAATACTACGGCACGATCAAAAAATCCGGCTACTACTGGGTAAACCCTTTCTGCTCGGCAATCAACCCGACAGGAAACAAAGCCGGTTTTACCGTTTCAGCCGGCGGACGTACTTCCGTAACGCCTGCCGCGAAAAAGATTTCTCTTAAGACAATGACTCTCGACAATGCAAAGCAGAAAGTCAATGACGAACTGGGAAATCCGGTGGAGATCGGCGCCATTGTCATCTGGAAGGTTGTAAATCCGACGCAGGCTGTCATCAACGTGGAGAATTATAAAAACTACCTCTCCATCCAGTGCGATGCCATCATCCGGAATACGGCCCGTATGTATCCTTACGACACAAGCGAAAAGGGTGACGAAAAGTCTCTGCGCGGCAGCAGCCAGGAGATTGCGGATATCATGCAGCTGGAGCTTCAGGAAAAGGTAAAAGATGCCGGTATCCAGATCATTGACGTGCGTATCACCCATCTGGCTTACGCACCGGAGATCGCGTCCGCCATGCTTCAGAGGCAGCAGGCCGCAGCCATCATTGACGCACGCCAGAAGATCGTGGAAGGTGCAGTCGGCATGGTGCAGATGGCTCTGGATAAGCTGAATGAAAATGATATTGTAGAGCTTGACGAAGAACGCAAAGCCGCCATGGTCAGCAATCTTCTTGTCGTACTGTGCGGCAACAAGGACGCGCAGCCGATCGTAAACAGCGGTACCATCTATTAAAATCAGGAAAAGGTGGGACACATTTTGGAGAAAAATACGACTGAAAAGGGAAAAGCCAAAAAACAGGTCCCTTTAAGGCTCTCCCAGAGCCTTTATAACGAAATCGCCCAATGGGCAGAAGATGATTTCCGTTCCATGAACGGGCAGATCGAATATCTTTTGACCGAGTGTGTGAAATACCGGAAAAAGAAACTGAATAAAGAGTAAAAAACAGGAAGAGTTTCCAGGCCGGAACTCTTCCTGTTTTTTTATTCTTTATGCTTTTTTTCTAAACAAGATGTAACAGGTGTGTTGCCACCTGAAAGTATACCATGATAGAGCAGACGTCCACGATCGTTGTGATCAGCGGCGCCGCCATGATGGCCGGATCCAGGCGCAGCTTCTTTGCGACAAGCGGAAGCACACATCCGATCAGCTTCGCGATCAGAATTGTCGCAACAAGTGAGATCGATACAAGAAGTGCCAGCATCGGATCATGGTAACGGATCACCATATAAATTCCGTTGACTACCGCAAGAGCCGCTCCCACAAGAATGGCCACCCGGAACTCTTTGAAAATCACCTTGAAAATATCTTTAAAATGAATCTCGTCAAGGGCAATACCGCGGATAATCAGCGTCGAGCTCTGGGAGCCGCAGTTTCCGCCGGTGTCCGTCAGCATCGGGATGAAGGAAACGAGAAGCGGAACGGCAGTAAATGCTTCCTGATAGTGCGCGATGATCGTCTGTGTCAGCGTCGCGGAAAGCATCAGCACCAGAAGCCATCCGATCCGGTTTCTTGCGTGTTTGATCACGCCTGTTTCAAAATACGGCTGTTCACTCGGGCTCAAGGCGTTCATGATTTCCATATCTTCTGTCGTCTCATCAACGAGGACATCCATCGCGTCATCGACTGTCACGATTCCGACCATATATCCCTGCTGGTCCAGAACCGGGAGCGCCAGAAGATCATACTTGGAAAGCAGATGCACTGCCTCCTCCTGGTCGGTATGAGTTGTGACGGAAATAATCTCTGTCTCCATCAGCTCTTCCATCGTCATGTCATCGTCCATTGTCATCAGATCCTTGGCAGAGACGATCCCGACAAGCCTTCTATTTTCCAGCACATAACAGGTATAGATCGTTTCTTTGTGAATCCCGGTCTGTTTGATGTGGTCCATGGCCTCTTTGACCGTCGTCGTCCGGCGCAGATCCACATACTCCGTCGTCATGATGCTGCCCGCACTGTCCTCCGGATAATTCAGAATTGTGTTGATCTGTGCACGTCTTTCTTTATCGACCTGCTCCAGGATCCGCGTTACCAGATTGGCCGGCAGCTCCTCCAGCAGATCGACCGTGTCGTCCATGTAAAGCTCGTCAATCAAGTCTTTCAGCTCTTTTTCCGTAAACATTTCCACCAGATAAGTCTGCATGGAGCTGCTCATCTCCGCAAATACTTCCGCCGCTTTTGCTTTTTCAATCAGGCGGAACGCCAGAATCATTTCCTTATCTTCCAGCTCGGCAAGAAGAGCTGCAATGTCTACGGTATTCATGACCTCCAGAATACTTCTGACTGCCTTGAACTCTTTTTTCTTCAAGAGGTCTGTTAAAATCTGTCTGTTCATAGCAATCCCTACTTTCTTTTATGAATTTTTCCATGTAACAATACGAGTCATAACTGCCTCCAGCATCCATTGCACCTCACCTGCCTTTCTTTTATCGGACGTTACTGTTCATTCCGTGGAACATTTTGTTTTACAGGGAAGAAATTTCCTGTGAAACAAAAAAATCTCCGGCAAAAACCGGAGATACCTGATCCTGTCCTTTCTTACGTACAAGCTTTAGTATCACAGGGCATAAAAACTGCGTTAGGTTATGCCTTATCGCCGACATAACCTGTTGACCAGCGCATTGTGTCTCCACAATTTAGCGGCAGCAATCTTAGGTGTCCCAGATCCCTGTGGTAACCTCACCTACCGATTTCCTATACCATCATACTTCGATTATCATCCGGTGTCAAGTTTTTGTTTCTTTCTTTTCGGATCTGATTTATACTGGAAAGTATCAAAGGAGGGTGATGCATGTGCGTATATTAATTGCAGAAGACGAAAAGGATCTGAATCAGATTCTTACTTCACGTCTGAAGGCCGAACACTACAGCGTGGATTCCTGTAAAAACGGCCGGGAAGTGCTGGAATATATGGCCGGCGCCGAATATGATGCCCTGGTCCTGGATATTATGATGCCGGTACTCGACGGCTTAAGTGTCTTAAAGAAAATCCGTCAGCGAGGCTGTACCGTTCCGGTTCTTCTTCTGACTGCAAAAGACAGCATCGAAGACCGCGTGGCAGGTCTTGACGCCGGAGCGAACGATTATCTTGTCAAACCATTTGCCTTTGAGGAGCTGCTTGCACGAATCCGGGTACTGCTACGCAAACCTGCCGAGACTCCATCCAGCTGTCTTCAGACTGCAGATCTGAAGATCCTTCTGGATACCCATCAGGTATTCCGCGGGGATACGGAAATCCGTCTCTCCGGGAAAGAGTTCTCCCTGCTCCGCTACATGATGCAGAATGAAGGAATCGTGCTGTCCCGCGACAAGCTGGAACAGCATATCTGGAATTATGACTATACCGGCGGTTCCAATGTTATCGATGTCTATATCCGCTATCTCCGCCGCAAAATCGATGACGGGTACGAGCCGAAACTGATTCATACAGTACGGGGCGCCGGATACGTCCTGAAGGTGGTATCATGAAACGATTATCTTTAAAATTAAAAGTAACATTACTGTATTCCTTTTTCATGACACTTCTGACCTGCGCGGCTCTTGCGATTTTGTTCTCCCTGAGCAATCAGGAGATTCTTGCTTCTACGCAGAATACACTGAAAAAGCAGGTGCAGGAAAGCATGGAGGATGTCGAATGGGAAGACGGTTCTTTTGATCTGGATTCGGATTTCTATGATCTGGACGGCGGTGTGTATTTGTCCCTTTATACGGAGACCGGAGAGCTTCTGTATGGACGGATTCCCTACGGATTTGATCTGAAGCCGGATTTTTCCGACGGACAGCTCCAGACACTTTCCGATTCCGGCCGTCAGTGGTACGTGTTTGACCTTGCCCACCGGATTTCCGGCTATGGACTCGTCTATATCCGCGGAATTTCCTCTGTCACAGAGGCGGAATCCAGTTTCCGGATCACGCTCCGTTTCGCCATGATTGTGCTTCCGCTTCTGGTTGTGTTGACTGCAGTGATCGGATATCTCTTTACGCGAAGGACGCTCCGCCCTGTCCGCAGGATCACGGATACGGTACAGGAAATTCAGACAAACCAGGATCTTTCCCGACGCGTCGAGCTTGGAAATGGAACCGATGAAATTTATCAGCTTGCCGATACATTTGACCAGCTGCTTGACCGGATTGAACGTGCCTTCCGGAGGGAACAGCAGTTTACTTCTGATGTTTCCCATGAGCTTCGTACTCCGATTACCGTGATTCTGGCCCAGTGTGACGCGGCACTTGCCGACGAAACCCTGAACGGTGAACACCGTCAGCAGATTGAGCTGATCGAAAAAAAGGCGCGGAATATGGCTCAGATTATTTCCCAGCTTCTGCTGCTCTCAAGGGCAGATCAGGGAAGACAGAAGCTTCAGCTGGAAACGCTCAATCTCAGCGAGCTCACTGAGATGGTCTGCGAAGAGCAGGCGATTCTGGCCGGAGAAAAACAGATCATCATCAACACACAGATTGAGCCGGAACTATATGCCTCCGTCGATGAGACCTTTTATATCCGGATGCTTGTCAACCTGATTTCCAATGCCATCTGTTATGGCAACGAAGGCGGACACATTCTTGTCTCCTGTTTCCGGCAGAACGGATTTATCACCGGATCCGTGGAAGACGACGGCATCGGCA
This sequence comes from Pseudoflavonifractor sp. BSD2780061688st1 E11, assembly GCF_005844125.1. Lineage (NCBI taxonomy): Bacteria > Bacillati > Bacillota > Clostridia > Eubacteriales > Oscillospiraceae > Pseudoflavonifractor > Pseudoflavonifractor sp. BSD2780061688st1 E11. Next base: position 24,702 of record NZ_SPHM01000021.1, on the reverse strand, counting down.
TTTCCGCAGAAGATCTGCCGCACATCTGGGACCGGTTTTACCGGGCAGATACCTCCCGAAGCGCGTCAGGACATTCGGGACTTGGGCTTTCCATGGTGAAATGGATTATCGAGGCTCATGGCGGTACAATCACAGCGGAAAGCATCCCGGGAAAGGGAACCATATTTACCTTTTTGCTGCCGGAAGAAAAAAAATAAATTTCTGTTTTCCTTTAATGTTCCTTTAATCTTTGGGTACTATACTTACATCAACAACAAAAAAACACCCCGAAAAACCAAAGGGACATCATAGAAAGGAGATTTATTATGAAAAAAAGAATGATTGTTACAGCAGCAGTTACCCTTACACTTCTCGGCCTGGCTGCCGGATGCGGAGGCGGAAATGATATCGGAGAGGACAGGGCAAAGGAGATCGCTTTAGAAGACGCAGGCGTAGCCGAATCCGATATTTCCAGATTCCAGTCTTCCAAAGAACGGGACGATGGAAGAACTACCTATGAGATTCAGTTCAACTCCGGCGATACAGAATATGACTATGAGATCAACGCCGAAAACGGTGACATCCTGAGTTACGATACGGAAACTGCAGGAAACGGACGCAGTCAGATTCAAAGCGGCACAGACACTGCCGGCAATACAGACACGGCTCAGTCACAGGATGACACCCAGAACAGCACCCAGGATAACACCCAGAATAATACTCAGAACAATACCCAGAGCAATACCGGAACTACCCAGACTCCGAATGTTCAGATCAGTGAAGCGGACGCAAAAGCCGCAGCTTTGGAACGGGTTCCGGGCGCAACCGAGCAGGATCTGCGCATGGAGCTGGAACATGATGATGGAAAATATATCTACGAAGGAGATATTATCTACCAGCAGACCGAGTATGAATTCGAAATTGATGCAAATACAGGAAACTTCCTGAAATGGAGCGAAGAGAGAGCATAACAGCTCCCTGTAAGAAAAACTGAAACATGATGAAAGGCGGCTGCCGTAACCGGTCTGATTCCTGACCGGATCACGGCAACCGCCTTTTTCTTTTGTCTTTCATTGTCCTTCCCGCCATCTGTTAGAAAAGATCTCTTGTGTAGATCTGCTCCATGCATGTCTCGAAAGACTCTCTTAAAAATGCACTCCATTTTCTAAGCATTTCCGGCACCTCCTTTTAATTTTGATTGCATTGTAGCTTAATTTTCGCTATAATTCTTGTCAAATATATGGAGAAACCGGCCAGATTTTGCAGGAGGGATATGTATATGCACTTTTTTTATGAACTGAAAGAATCCAGTATGGAAATTGAGAAAAAGACTTCTGTCCATGTTCCTCCCCACCTTCACCGGTCACTGGAATGCATTTTTGTTACCAGTGGTACGCTGGAACTTGGCATCGGTACAGAGCTTTTCCATATGAATACCGGCGATTTCGGAATTGTATTTCCTGAGCAGATCCACCACTATCAGGTCTTTGACAGCGCGTTCTGTCAGGCAGTTTATCTGCTTGCCGCCCCTTCGCTTTCGGGTCCATTCTCAGATCATCTTCAAAACTTTGTTCCTGAATATCCTGTCCTGTCTGCGGCAAACGTCCATCCGGACATTACGTATGCCCTGCAGTCTCTTCTGAATCTTGGAACCCCTGCCTGGACTTCAGTGCTTTGTCAGTCCTACACCCAGATCATCCTTTCCCGGACACTTCCGCTTTTCTCTCTACAGCCCAAAAAGGATTTGACAGGGCAGGACATTGTATTTGATGCCGTCTCCTACATGGCAGGACATTTTACAGAAGAGCTCTCTTTGTCCCGGATGGCCAAAGATCTTGGTTACAGCCAGTTTGCGCTTTCCCGTGTCTTTTCCTCCGTTTTTCATACAAACTTTAACCAGTATTTAAATGACCTTCGTCTGAACTGTGCGCTTGGGCTGTTGAAGAACACCTCGCTTCCGGTTACTGAACTTGCCATGAATGCCGGTTTCACCAGTCTGCGCACATTCAACCGTGCCTTTAAGGAGCGCTTTCACATGTCGCCAAGAGAATACCGGAAGCAGCAGGCAGCTCCCGGTTCCTGATTTTCTTCTTTTTCAGGAGACAATTGCTTCATGCTTCCATTTTCCGCTTTTAAAGCGGAGCAGAAAACAGACAGAGCGGGCAACCCAGTCGATAATCATGGCAACCCAGACGCCAAATACACCCATTCCAAAATACTGTCCCAGAATATAGCTGAAAATAATCCGGAAAATCCACATGGAAACCACAGAAATAACCATACACATCCTTGCATCTCCTGCTGCCCGGAATACAGCCGGTGTTGTAAATGCCAGCGGCCAGATCAGTACACTGCATATTGCATAGAATCCGACAATCTGTGTCGTTGTGGATGCCGTAAGCTTCGACAAATGATACGCTTTTAAAATCCACGGCAGTACAAACAGAATAATCGTATTGGTTACAATCATGCTCAAATATGTAATGATCATAAGTTTCTTTGTGTAGTATTTAACCTGCTCATAATCTCCGGCACCCACACATCTGGCAATAACCGTCGTCACTCCCAGTGCGATGGCCATTCCCGGAAGAACCTGAAAAGAAGCAATAGTATTGGAAACCGCATTGGCCGCAATTGCATATGTACCAAATGTAGAAACAAGGCTCAATACAATGATCTTTCCAAGCTGAAACATACTGTTTTCCAGTCCATTCGGAATTCCGACCTTCAAAATGTTCCTGATCATCTGCCAGTCCGGACGGTAATGTAGATTTCTCTCCATGGATATTGTCTGACCCGGACGAAGCAGCAGAGAAATGATCAGTATCGCCGCCACCATTCTGGATATGAGCGTTGGAACAGCCACCCCTTCAGTTCCCCTGTGCAGTCCATAAATCAAACATGCGTTACCTGTCACATTGATAATATTCATAATAACAGACACCCGCATGGAAACTTCCGAATTCCCCATTGTACGGAAAATAGCCGCACCGCCGTTATATAATGCAATGAACGGAACAGATGCCGCCACAATCATCAGATAAATGTCTGCATGCCGCATGACATCCTCTTCGATCTTTCCAAACACTCCATGAAGAATCCAGCTTTTGCACAGATAAATCAGTACGGTAATCACAACTGCACAGATCGTAATAAACCAGATAAGCTGTGTAGCAGCCTGTCTGGCTTTTTCTTTATCTTTTCGTCCAAGATACTGCCCTGCAACCACGGCACCTCCGGTTGCAAGAGCAGAAAACACGTTGATCAGAAGCACCATGATATTATCCACCAGCGACACCCCGGAAACCGCCGCTTCTCCTACATTCGCTACCATAATGCTGTCCGCCATCCCGACCAGTACGGATAAAAGCTGCTCAATTACCAGCGGAATCAGCAAAGCCGTCAGATCCCGGCTGCTGAATAAATATCCGGATCTGTCCACCTTCTCTTTTCCTCTCATTTGTATATCCCCCTTTTCACGTAATGTCTATTATAAAACTTCTGTCCGGAGGATACAATCCTTTCTGCCCGGTTTCTCTATTTCTCGAGCAAACGCACTTTCACATGGTAGGTAAGGGTCTTCCCCGGTTCCAGAAATTTCAGGCGGCCGTCCCTCCTCATGACATCTCTGCCGTCCGGATAACAGTTGCCACATTCCAGGCCAAGCACATAATCCCGGACGCCCATCATTTTCCACTCGGTAAAGCAGTCCAGTTTCTTCGGATCAAACCGGATTTCCAGGCCGATTCCAAGTTTCGGCTGGCAGATGGACGCACGACCCTCTTTTTTACATTCATGGTAATAACAGCGTTCCTCATAGCCTGCCTGCGGTTTCTCCATATGCATCCAGTTTTCCAGGTCTTCTGCCGCATGGGCATTGCGCGGGCGCACCTGTTCCGAGGATACTTCCACAATACTGTCTTCATCCAGGAGTGGATAGCCCATATTCATATGGTACAAAAGCTCAATCGGCTCCGTCCGGTCTCCTTCATTGACAATCCTGTCACAGATCGTAAACGAAGCTTCCGTAAGGCTGACCCGGATCTCTCTTATCAGCTTCAGTTTCCTGCCAAAAATCACCTCGTCCCGCATCTGCGCATGAACAACGATCTCGCCGTCTTCCTCCTCCCACCGGTAATATTCCGCAGGGACATTGGCGATCGAACCGTGCATCGGAACCTGTTCCCCGCCGTCTTCACACGGCACGCCTGCCGATTCCAGACCGCATGTGGTCAAAAATCCTGCTGTAAAGGATTTGAGAAAATGATCCTCTCTCCTGTCATAATATGCCGGTCCCACATACCCGCACGGGGAAAAGTACCCCATATTGATTCCGCGGAACCGAAGTCTGGAAATATCCGCCGCACGGTCCAGCGACACCGTCAGATGCACCCCTGTCCCGCTGCTGATTTCCAGCAGACGCATTCCATCTCCTTTCCCGCCTACAAGGCGGTGTTCTTCCACACTCCAGATCTGCGAATCATGTCCAATATACGGATTCATACCCATTCCTCCTCTTTCTTTATCTGTCAATCTGCTTTCATCCAGACCTGCATTTCTCCTTCACCCCGGTTGTTCCACAGATAATACGGGACAGCCCGGACTTTGACTTTTTCCTTCACCGGACGATACGGCATGTAAAGGTCCTGCCCCTCCGGCAGTTTGATCCGGACAGCATCTGCCTCCAGCTCCACATATCCATTCCACTCCGGACGGGCCGTCTCCCGGATTCCCGTTTCCGTATTCAGCACCAGTTCATCCAGACGCGGCCCGTTGTCCGCTTCCTCCAGGCAGTACACCAGTGGTCCTCTTGTCATGGCCGCCCTGCCAAGATCATAATGGATCTTCGGATTTGCCCCGACAAACTGTGCTTTCATCTCAAAATCTGCCTGAATCGTGGTCTCCTGTTTCCAGTTCCTGCAAAACACAGCATATCCCTTTTCAACCTGATCCGGCACCACCGCTTCTCCATTGATCGTAAAGCGCCAGTTTTCTGCCCAGCCGGGAATCCGAAGCGCAAATTCAATATCTCTTTCTCCATCACCCTGAATCGTAAAGCTGATCTTGCCATCGTTCGGATACTCTGTTTTCTGGATGACCGAAAGCGTCTGTCCCCCTGTATTCAAATGCGCAGTCCCTGCAATATACAGCTGGACATTGACCCGGCTTTCCCCGACCGTATAAATATATTTCCAAAGACTTCCGATCAGCCTTGCGAGATTCGGCGGACAACAGGCACATGAGAACCATTTCCTGCGGAGAGTCCCGACATGATGCCGCTCCGGATTTGCCTTGCTTACCTCCGGAACCGCTTCCAGCGGATTCACATAGAAAAACCGGTTCCCTTCATAGTTCATTCCGCCAAGCACAGTATTATACAGAGCCTGCTCCATTACATCCCCGTATACCGAATCCGTTTCGCACTGCAGCATTCTATGAGCAAAAAAAATCAGTCCGATGGACGCGCAGGTCTCGGAATAATTCGTATCATTCGGCAGATCGTAGTCTTGCGTAAACGCTTCTCCGGACGAAGTCGCACCGATTCCGCCGGTCAGATACATCTGCTTTGTAGTCACATCATCCCACAGCCTTCTGCAGACCCGGTAAAGTTCCTGGTCCTTCGTCTTTGCTGCAAGATCAGCCATCGCCGTGTACATATACATTGCTCGCACCGCATGGCCAACCGCCGTCTCCTGCTGCCGGACCGGTGCATGAAACTGATTGTAATAGCTATAAGGATAGTGATTGTACCTCTCATTGGGTTCCGGAATTTTTGCCCCGTTCCAGAAAGTGGTCCTTCCGCGCTTTTCAAACTCCTCCTCAAAAAAGCGGTTCGTCCCTCTGGTCTCCAGAAAATATGAAGCAAGCCGCAGATACTGCTCTTCTCCCGAAACCTCGTACAGCTTCAGCAATGCAAGTTCAATCTCCTGATGCCCCGGGTAACCGTGCATCTTTCCCTCTTCCTGTCCAAAGATTTGCGTCAGATAGTCCGCAAGACGACAGGCCGCCCGGTAGATCTTTTCTTTTCCCGTTGCCTGATAATAAGCAATCGCTCCCTCGATCATATGCCCCGCACAATAAAGCTCATGGCACTCCAGCAGATCACTCCACTTTTTGTCCGGCTCCCGAATCGTAAAATAGGTATCCAGATACCCGTCCGGCTCCTGCGCTTTTACAATCAGATCAATCAGAGAATCCGCCTGCTCCTCCAGATGAGGATCACGCTCCAGCATTAAAATATTTCCGACAGCCTCCAGCCACTTATACACATCACTGTCCTGAAACACCTGCCCGTAAAACGCCCCCTCCATCTCACCTGCCGCAATCCGGAAATTGTCGATCGCATGACTGGGCTCGGCATCCTCTCTCCGATCATTCAAAATATCCCACTGATACGGAATTACACCATTCCGTATCACCCCGATATACCGGTTCCAGAATCCACTCTCAATCCTGCAGGCCCCCTGCCCCGGAATCTCATTTCTCTCCACTGTCCATCACTCCTCACCTTCCTTGATACATATCCTATATTACAGGTTGCTCCTATAAACATACTATATCTTCCACACACCACTTCCGTCAACATAAAAACTTGGGGACGTGTACCGATGCACAGGAACCCGTCCCCAATGGTGTTATTTCCTACCATCTCAGTAGGTTATTCTTGATAGCGAATCCGTTCGACGATGGATTCTTTTTTGATATTTCGGCTCAGGATGAAGGAGAGTGAGATCTGTAGTGCCGTTAGGATGATAATCATGGCAGCGATCTCGATGACCGGGATGTGGTACACATCCAGACCGAAGTATCCATGTTCTCTTCCGTAGCAGAAAAGTGCGTATCCTGCCGGCATGCCGACGAGGATGGATACGAGGATACTTCCGGCGGTGAAGAGGACTCCTTCGTTTCTGAGCATGCTGTTCATCTGGCTGTTTGTCATGCCGAGTGCCTGCATGACGCCGAGTTCTCGTTTTCGTGTGATGATGCTGATGATTATGGTATTTGCCATATTCATGAATGCGATCAGTCCGACGAGGAGGAGGAAGCCGTAGGCAAGTGTCTCGAACATGCCGAGGCTACTTTCGGATGTCTCCAGTGCGCCCTGATAGGTGCTGAATTCGTAATGCTGTTTATCCGTGAGCAGGTCTTCCAGCTGGTTTTGTACGTCTGTGCAGTCCTGTGGGCGGCAGTCTACCCAGATGGTACCGATGCTTTTTCCGGAAAGTCCCAGCTGATCATAGGCTTCATCTGTGATAATCCAGTCGTAATTGCTGCTTCCGAAGGCTCCTGTCATTGTTCCCTGGAACCTGGCTTCGCCGCCTGCGTCTCCCATAGTCATGGTGACGGTATCTCCGAGATCATAACCGCTCTCTTCGATGAAATAAGACCAGCCGTAAAGGATGTCTCCGTTTTTCGCTGCGGTTTCGTAGTCAACTTCTCCTTTTAATGACCCCTGGTATTCTTCGTCATCGAACTGTTCTTTGTTCAGAACGCCGATGGACTGAAGATTGCCGTTCTGATCATAAGCGTACATCATGTAGCGGATCTTGATATCTGTAACGGCATCGATTTTCCTGATCTGTTCCACCAGTTCCTCATCCAGAGGGTTGGCTTTTAAGATGGAGTCCAGATTGTTTTCCGGATAGGCCGTATCAGCCTTGCTGTAGGTAAGGTCGATCTGGAACTGTCCGTACGGTACCTGTTTTCTTGCGTCATATCTGGTGCTGACATTTCCGGTAAAGTTGGCTGCCACTACAAAGAGGACACAGGAAAGTCCCATGGAAATAATTGTGGTGATGGTCCGCTTCCGGTTCATGGACATATTAGCCTGGGTCAACTGGCGCACGCCCATCTGTTTTCTGCCCCTGCGAAGTCCTTTGTTTTTCTTCTGACTGCCCTGGAAACGGATTGCCTCCACCGGCGAAATCCTGGAAATCACTTTCATCGGACGTTTCAATGCCGCCCATACCGCAATGGCTGATGCTGCCGCACAGAGGAGAAGTAATGGAATCGATACCATATTAACCTGTACCACATCCTGGTTTCCTAAGGTTGTGCTCTGAGAGAGCCAGCTGTTCATAAAGCCAATGGAAACGGTGGTTCCGACAATCAGTCCTGCCGGAATACTGATTATGGTAAGCAGCATTCCTTCCCGGAATACCAGTTTTTTCATCTGTTTTTTCGTTGCGCCAAGCGCCTTGATTTTTCCGTATTCCTGAATCTTCTGAATCAGTCCTACCTGAAAAATGTTGTAAATGACCATGACTGCAAAGAATACTACAATCAGTGCCACAACGATGCAGCCGACAATCATTTCCATACCCGGATCCAGAACCCACATAGAATAATACATATTGTCAAAGGCATATTCCGGATTGATCCCACATTCCTCCGCCAGGTCTTTGATGGTCATCTCCAGAGTGGAGGAATTTACATCCACGGAATCGGACAGGCTGAAATAAATCGTATATGCCCGTTCTTCCGGTGCATAGAGGGATTCATAGCAGGCTTTGGAGACGTAGGCCGTATAAGACTGATTTTCCTGCTCTTTCACCGTCTGGCTCATGATGCCGCTTACAAGAAACTCTTTTTCCTGATAGGTCTCGTGAGTATTTCTCCGGAACCGGATGTTCACCTTGTCTCCCACTTTCACATCCGGATAGCCGATCCGCTCAAACATGGCCTTCTGCCCCGCAATTTCATTTTCCTGTTCCGGGAAGGCACCTTCCTGAAGCTGCCTGTCAAGATTAGCCAGATCCCTGGTCTCATTATCCATCCAGACCATGGAAATGCTTCTCGCGTTTTCAATAGTTCCAATAGTTGCCGCTCTTCCGATCCGGTCAAATTCGCTCCGCTTTTCCATCTCGCCGATCTGATCTTCGGTTACTCCGGCGTAGGAGCCGTAATAGGAACCATAAAATTCTTCTGCGTTTGCACTCTGAAATTTGATCTGGCCGTACCCGAACGTGGCGATTGCTGAAAGCAGTACCGTGGTAAGGAAGATGGAAAGCATAATAAGAATGCTTCTTGTCTTATTCTTTTTATTGTTACTCAGTGCAAGTTTTGTGATCATTTTCATCTTAACTCTTCCACCTTTCCGTCCTCAATCACGAGAATCCGGTCCGCGATCTGGGCAATGTCTTCGTCGTGTGTAATCATAACCAGTGTCTGTCCGTATTTTTCCACGGACATTTTCAGAAGTGCTATGACCTCGTCACTTGTCCGGGAATCCAGATTTCCCGTCGGCTCATCGGCAAAAAGGATATCCGGGCGGGAAGCAAGCGCCCTTGCGATGGCAACTCTTTGCTGCTGACCTCCGGAAAGTGTATTTGGAAGATTGTGAAGCTTCTTTTCCAGTCCCAGCGTCTTTACAATATCCATGACAAATGCTTCATCCGCTTTGCGTCCGTCCAGTCCGATCGGGAGCACAATATTTTCCCACACATTAATGGAGGAAACCAGGTTAAACGACTGGAAAATAAAACCTATTTTTCTTCTCCGAAAGACTGCAAGAGCGTCTTCTTTGTACGAGAAAATGTCTTTCCCACGGATAAATACTTTCCCGCTTGTCGGGGTGTCAAGCCCGCCCAGCATATGAAGCAGCGTGCTTTTTCCAGAACCGGATTTTCCGACAATCGCGACAAATTCTCCTTTCTGGATGTCAATGTTGGCATTCTGCACCGCTCTTACTTCGTTTTCGCCGCTTCCATAATATTTACATAAATTTTCTGTTCTTAAAATTTTATCCATATCATCTGATTCCTTTCTGCTGTCATTTTCCTGTTCTGTCATCTATCTTACCGCGCCTGTCTTTCATTTCCCTTGCAGAAACAGAAAAAAAGCCTTACAGTTTTGTAAGACTTCTATTCTACCGATATGGAATCTGCACTACAAACACGGATCCTTTCTCTTTTTTCATCTTCTTTCCATCCAGAGAAATGGTGCCGTGATGGCCTTCAATGATCTTCCGGGCAAGGTAAAGCCCCACACCGGAACCTTCCTCCTTTTGAACTTCCTTTTCATCCCCCCGGTAAAATCTCTGAAAGACTTTGTGATAGTTTTCTCTGGCAATTCCGATTCCCTGATCCTGGATCTCTATTCTCAAAAAGGATGCCATTCTGGCTGCGCGGATCGTCACGGTTGTTCCCGGCGGACTGTATTTTACCGCGTTATCCAGCAGATTAACCAGCGCCTCACACAGCCATTTGGAGTCGAGCGGAAGAATAAGATCTTCCAGCTTGTCTTCCGCCTCCATCTCGATTTCAATCTCCTTTTTCTGAGCCTTTACCCATACACGGTTGACCGCTTCCAGAATCACATCAAAGATTCTGCCCTCTGTAAGCTTCAACTCAATCATTCCGGTCTCCATCCGGGAAATATTTACAAGCGCTTCCACCAGCTGTCCCAGGCTTTGCATCTGTTCTTCCAGTCTGCCCTCAAACTCCCGGCGTTCGTCCTTTGTCAGGTCCTCATTTTTCAGCACTTCAAAGCAGGAATTGAGCGCCGCTACCGGTGTCTTCAGCTGATGGGAAATATCGGTGACCAGCGTCTTCGTCTCCTGCTTCTCCTGCTGTGCCTGTGCTTCCATCATTTCCACGTAGTTTCCGAGAGAATCCAGCTCATCCAGAATCCGGTCTTCACTTTCTTCCTCTTCATACCAGTCCATAAGATCCTGCCGGTAATCACCCTCCCGGATTCTCGCAATCCCGTCTGCCGCCTTTTTGCTCTGTTCTTCCATTTCCTTTTTATGTCTGTGTTTTTCATAGAAAACAACAGCCGCATAGCCAAGATAAAGAGCCACTGCACCGCCTGCCGTCCATCCGCAGTTTCTCAGAAAACGTTGCCCTTCCAGACTGTCCCTGACATGCTCATATCCGTAGTCTCCGAGAATATCCTGCACTTCTTCTGTATTCAGATCCCCGTCCTCTTTCAGAATCTGAAACACCTCTTCCGCTGGATTTTCCGCCAAAAGCAGTCTTGCCCTGGAAGCCAGATTTTCCTGATATGTCTCATACTGCCAGAACAAAATCATTGCTGTCACGGCGGCCGTCACAAGAAATCCGAGAACCAGTTCTGTAATACACCGCCTTGTCTCTTTTTTCATGACCTGTTCCCCTGCCTTTTCTGGCAGTCCTGATCCCAGATGTATCCCAGCCCCCGAACATTCCGGATATACTGAGGATGTGAAATATCCGGCTCAATCTTTTCACGAAGCCTTCTGATATTGACTGCCACTGTATTTTCATCTACGAATTCACCATCCACATCAAAGAGCTGATCCAGAATCTGTCCCTTTGACAGGATCTGTCTTGGATGTTCCAGAAAAAGTTTCAGCATCTTCCACTCATTTTTTGTAAACGAGACTTCCCCGTCCCCCTTTTTTGCGCACATCCTGGACATGGAAAAGACGAGTTCCCCGGATTCGATTTCATCTGCCGGCGCTTTCTGATGCCGTTTAAAAAAGGCGTTCACTTTCAGGACAAGCACCGACAGGCTGAACGGTTTTGTGACGTAATCATCCGCCCCTGCCTCATATCCCATCACCTGATCCATCTCCGTATCCATCGCGGTCAGACAGATCACATGTGTCATGCTGTCTTTTCGGATCCGGCGAATCAGATCCAGACTGTTTCCATCCGGCAGATTTACATCACAGATCACAAGCCCCGGCTCCTCTTTCACGAACATCTCCCAGGCCTCTTTGATCGTTCTGGCGCTATCCACCTCATACCCTTCTTTTTTTAATGTATACTCAATCCCACGATTGACACTTTCCTCATCTTCCAGCAATAAAATTTCTGCCATGCCTTTCACTCCTGTCTATTGCTTTTACGTCTCTTTCTCTGCACGCACTGCCAAAAATGTCGGGATTCCATGCTCATGAAGATTCCCTTCTCCATTCGTGTCTTCATAAAGATGGGTAAGACAAAATCCAGCCTTTAGAAGCCCGCCGATCTGCTCCTCCACCGTATGAGAAAACTGAATCCCGTCACCGCTTTGCATCGCTTCCTCATACAGTTTCCTGTCTTTCAACGGATTGTACGGAAGCCCGTGAACAATACAGGTCTCTGTATCATCGAATATATAATTCATCCCGTTATCCACGCCGGCAAGCAAAATTCCACCTTTTTTCAACACACGGAAACATTCTTTCCATACCGGCAGGACTTCTTCCACATAGCAGTTGGAAACCGGATGGAAAATCAGGTCAAAGGTCTCATCCGCAAACGGAAAGGTCTTAGTCATATCCGCTTTGACAATCTCAATGTCGTACCCTTCCCTTTTTGCCACCATCTCTTCACTTGCAAGCTGCCGGTTCGAATAGTCCAGCACGGTACAGATCCCGCCAAGCGCCGCAAAAATGGGCATCTGCTGTCCTCCTCCGGAAGCAAGCCCCAGAATCTTCTTCCCTTTCAACTCCGGAAACCAGGATTTTGGAACCGGCTTTGTCGGTGTCAGCACCATCTCCCATTCTCCGTTTACGGCCTTTTCATATACCTCGTGGGAAATCGGTATGCCCCAGATCCAGCCTTCCTCTACCCACTGGTCGATTGTTTTTGCATTCTCTTTTGTGTAATCCTTCTCATACATCATCAAATTTCCCTCCCTATGCTATCTATGATACCACAGCCAGAGTATGGAAGAAAACAAAAAACTGACAGGTCTTCCCGTCAGCTTCTGTTCTTTTCTATTTACTTTTTTATCTCATCCAGCCGGTTTTCCAATGCAAGGCGCATTGCAAAGGCCGCACCGTCCTCATCATTGGTTTTTGTAATGTAACCTGCCGCTTCCAGTATCTTTTCATGGGCATTTCCCATCGCTACTGCCGCGCCGAATCCGGCCTGAAACATGGACAGATCATTCAGACTGTCTCCAAGTACCATCACTTCTTCTTTCCGGTACCCCAGCTTTTCCATATATCTTGAGATCGCATGCCCTTTTTGTGCCTTCTCATCCGTCAGCTCCAGATTGTTAAAAAAGGAAGATGCAACCGCGATTCCCGGAATCTTTTCCATCTCTTTCCAGATCTCCTGAATGATTTCCCCGGTCTTTGCGTTGATAAACACTTTATAAATCGGAATCTTCATCTCCCAGAGCTCCTCCAGGCTCCCGATTCGGCACATGCGCCTCAGCAGCTGCTGAAACTGATCCGATTCAAGGATTTCTTCATCCGTATTTCCCGGGAAAAACAACCTTGACTCTTCCAGAAGCCTCTGCTCCAGATCTTCTTCCTCTGTCAGGACAATATCCTTTCCCGTTGTGCAGAAACGGATATACGCCGGGAACTTCTCCACACAGGAAACGATCTGTTCAAAGCACTTCGGATCCATAGGTATCGTCTGAAGAAGCTCTCCATCCCGGTTTCGGATCTCCGCGCCACTTCCCGTCACCCAGTCACAGTCCAGCGGAAAATTTTTTAATGTATCGGATGCCGATGGATAATCCCGTCCTGTTGCGATCATAAAACGGATTCCACCCTGTTGAACATCCTGTATTGTCTGATAAGTCTGCTCTGAAATCGTATGTCCGGAATTTAAAAGCGTTCCGTCCATATCCGCTGCTATTACTTTTATCATCTCTTTTCTCCTTGTCCCTGCATGCTCGTCTCCTTTATCTTATCACAGGAGAAAAAACCATACAATCTACATTCTGTCTATGATTTTCTTTCTTATTTCCGGTTCTGTAGGCAGATTTTCCAGATCAGTGTGAAACGGGGACGTGTTCCGATGCATCGGAACACGTCCCCAATGGTGTTAATCCCTATCTTTCCGATAGAGTTTCTTGAGATTTTGTACTTTGCCGAGGCGTTCGGCGGACTGGGATGCCATGCGTTCGGAGATGGCTAGTACCATGGCGTCGATCATGGCAACGGCGGTGGTCATGGAGTGGTATTCTTCTTTTTCTCCCCGGTATACGTAAATGTTGATGTCTGCCCGCTGGTCGCTTGGTGCGTAGAGTCTGCTTGTGAAGGCAAGTGTCTGGTAGCCTGCGGTCTGTGCGTAGTCCAGGATGATCCTTCCTTCTGTGGATACTTTGGAGTAACTGAAGATGATAACGAGGTCGCCTTCGCCTGCGTGTGCGATTCCTTCGATCACTTCGGAACCGCCGGATGGCACCATGGTCACATCAAATCCAAGTCTGCGAAGCCGGAAAAACAGCAGTTGTCCGGCAGATGCAGATGCGTTTTTGGCGTGGATATAGATTCGTCTGGCTTTCTGGATTGCGGTGAGTGCTTTATCCATTTCACCGATATCAATCTGATTCTGAGTCCGTTCAAGGCATTCCTGCTGGTAGGTAAACCATTTGCGGATGTCAAATCCCTGAATTTTCATCAGGGTGCCTGCGATTTTTCTGGCCGGTCCTTTTCCTACTTTGCGGGCAGCCACATGGTTTTTCATTTCTTTAAAATCGGTATAGCCGATATGTCTTGCAAATCTGGAGATGGTCGCTTCGGACATGTCCAGCCGTTTTGCAAGCTGTCCGATACTCATAAAAAGGAATTCATCCGTATAGTTCTCGATAAAGTCCATAATTTTTAAATCTGATTTTGTATACTTGCTGTCCTCATCCGGCATCAGCCATTCCATCTTTCTTCCTCCGTAATCTTAAGTAGTTTCTGAAATTCTTCCCGGATTTTTGGTGTGCATGCCATGGTATCCGGTCCCTCTATGACTGTCGTTCCGCCTGCTTCTGTGACCAGAAGGCTTCCGGCCGCGTAGTCCCAGATTTTCAGGTTCTCTTCATAAAATCCATCCAGACGCCCGCATGCCACATAGGAAAGTTCCAGTGCCGCGCTCCCGATTCTTCGTATATCCTGGCACTGATCATAGATGCGCCTCATTCTGGCAAAATTTTCGTCCGCGTGTTCCCGGCATCCTGGTGAGGTGCCTATGGCAGTCAGGCAGTCGCCAAGCTGTTCTTTTTTGCTTACCTGAATCGGCTTTCCATTTAAAAATGCGCCTTTCCCGAGTTCCGCAGTAAAGCATTCTTCATGAAATGGATCATAGACGACTCCAAACAGAATTTTTCCTCCTTTGGCATAAGCAAGAGAAATGGTGCTGTGCTGAAAATCATGGATCAGGTTCGTTGTCCCGTCCACCGGATCCAGAATCCAGATGCTCCCCTTCCGGTCGATTCCCTCATTCTCTTTCTCTTCTCCAAGAAGCTGAGCTGTTGGATCCAGTTCTTTTAACTCCGCAAAAATCTGCCGTTGTACCCGGATGTCCACTTCTGTTACATAGTCGGTCCGTCCTTTTTCCCGGATGGTGTCTGCCCCGTCTCTTCCGGTGAGCTCCGCCCCGTTTTTCTTTACAATCTCAACAGCTTTTTCAAATATCATTTCCATTTCCCTGTCTCTCCTAACCGCTCGATGTGCTCTGTCCGAAAACATTACGCCTGCTTTTCCACCAGCACGTTCACATAATTTCCGCCAAGGGCATCGATTTCTTTCAGTGCTTTCTTCAAAATTCCTGCTGTCCGGACCTTGAAAGAAGCATTGTCAGATATGAGAATCTCATACGCTCCTTTTTTCATCTCTGCATAAAGATCGCTTACTGTAATGATTTCTTTTTCAAATTTTGTCCGAATGCATCCGTACTGAACTGCCTGATGGGTGTCGCTTCCGCTTACCACCGGGATCCCTAGCTTGTTCCCGAGCCGGTATGTCTTTTCCTCGGTACCTTTCCGGTCCTGCGCAACATCCTTCCCGTTAAGATCCAGAAAATGGAAACGGACAAGCTGTTCCATCGGAAGTTCCGGAATATGTCCTCCCTCCCGGAACGGATGCCCTGCTCCTACTATTATAGGATATTTCTCAAACAAATTCATCAGTTTTTCGAATGTGAGAAAGGATCCTTTCTCCTTATTCGGTTCCAGTCTCCGGTTCAGTTCCAGAATATTCTCCGGCGTCCCGATTGATAAAATATGACCACCTTCTGCAATATCTGTCTCCATTCCGGCAAAAATCCGGAGCCCGCCTTCCGTAACGAGCGTATCCCCGTCCCTCCGGCATGTTTTCATCAGATAGCCGTAAAGTTCATCAAACTGTAAGGTGTTAAAATGTTCAGTCAGGCAAAGTGCATTCAGTCCTGCGTCCTTTGCCTCTCCAAACAGCCAGTCAGTGTATACCGTAGAAAACGGCAGTTTTTTTGCCAGTTTTCCGTGGGTGTGAAAATCAAGATACATGTGCGCCTCCTATATCATTACCATAACCAGTACAATGACCGCGATCCACAAAAACGAAACCGCTGCGAACAGCATGTCATTGTACGTCACCTTTAAGGAAGATAATTTCATCTTCTTTACTTCTTTGTTCACCGCCGCATAGCGGTACCCTTTGATCTCCAGGGCTTCCACTGTAGTTCTGGACCGTTTTGCCGTATTAAGCATAAGCGGATAAAAGGAATGGATAATGACCTTCACCTGGTAAATCAGATAACGGATCTTTCCCATCACGCCTTTGCTGTCCGGTGCGTTTCCCCTCAACCGGTAAGAAAGTAGCACATTCTGAAACTCCTCCATCAGCATCGGCAGCATCCGGTATGCATAGGAAATGGAAAAGGACAGCTTTTCCGGGCATCCATACCACATCAGCCCATTCGACAGACGGTCCGGATCCAGACCGGAAAATACGGTAATCGAGGCCAGTGAGACTGTTGCCACCTTTAATGTCAGTACAAGCAGCGGCACAATTGTCTCCGTATTGCCTCCAAAAAGAAGCGAGACAACAAACAGATATCCTGTCTGCGAAAACACTCCGAGACCGAATAAAACCAGCACCAGCCCTGCCACGCGTGCCATGATCGTGGTCACTGCCACCAGAAGAAAGCATCCAAGCAGAAATACCAGATCATTCATAAGCCATGGTACAACAGCAAAAAACAGATACCAGACGAGCAGCACTCTCGGATCCGTCTTTGCAATCAACGTATCATCATTTCCATACGCATTTTTCAGAACCTGATTCCGCAGAAAATCCATGGAAAACTTATCCAGAATGTTCTCGGACATCTTTTTCATCATTCCACTCATCTTAGTTTCCTCCAAATCCCTGTACAAATTCATCCACTGTGTAACAGAATGCGTCCGACTGAATCTCCTGTCCAAGGGTAAAAATCTCCGGTGGTCGGATTCCGGATTTTTTTACGACTTCCATATCCCCGAAAATCTCATCTCTCGTTCCGTCCGCAATGACTTCTCCCTGACACAGTACAATGATCCGTTCCGCCCACTCGCATACAAGCTGCATATCGTGCGTCGCTATCATCACTGTCTCTGTGATTTCTTTTATATCATTCAGTGTGCGCATAATCTCTTTTCTCGTCGCAATATCCAGATTGGCCGTCGGCTCATCCAGAAGCAGAATCTCAGGATTGAGGGCAATTCCGATGGCAAGTGATGCCCTTCTCATCTGTCCGCCGGATAAAAGCCGTCCGTCCCGGTCCTTGAATTCCGTGAGCCGGAACCGCTCGAGAAGTGCTTTCGTCCTCTCTTCCCAGTCCGATTCATTCCGGACTTTCATGGCGAACGCCACATCTGACTCAATGGAGTCTTTGATAAACATATCTTCCGGATTCTGGTATACCAAAGATACATACCTGGAAAGCTGTTCCGGCTTCGTATCCTTGATGGATTTCCCCTTTAAGAGGACTTCACCTTTTGCCGGCTTTATAAGACCGGTCATCATTTTCATCATTGTAGATTTTCCGGCACCGTTGGAGCCAATCAGAGCGATCTTCTCTCCTCTGTGAATTTCCAGATTCAGTCCGCCAAACACCTGAGCTGCCTTGCCTTTCACTGCCCGGTAGGAGACAGAAACGTCCCGAAACTGCACCATCGTCTCAGTTTCGGATATAACGGCACCTTCACGATCACCTCTTCTTTGGCATACAAGACCTCCCAGAAGCCGGATTCCATCTTCCATGCTGGATGGCAGCATGCCCGGCTTTGGAATGACCTGTTTTTTGACCATCTCGTAGGCTGCCAGTGTCACCTGAGGCGGAAAAATGTTGCAGGACTGGAGTTCTTCTACCCGGCATAACGCTTCTTTTGTCGGCTTCTTCCATTCCATATGCCCATCTTTCATCAGAATCACATGTTTACAGTACTCCGCAATATACTCGGTATGATGTTCAATCACAATAATTGTTTTTCCATACTTCTCATTCAGATTTTTTAAGATCTGATAAATCAGATCCGCATGATGAGGATCCAGCTGTGCAATCGGTTCGTCCAGAATCAGTACTTCCGGTTCCAGAGATACTACGCCCGCCAGCGCAAGCAGATGGGTCTGCCCTCCGGAAAGCTGCCAGATATACTCATTTTCTCTACCTTCCAGCCCGCACTGCGCCAGTGCTTTCATTCCCCGCTCTTTATAATCCGGCATGGCATAATTCATGCAGGCATAGGAAGCATCGTCCAGCACAGTCGGCCGGACGATCTGATTTTCGAAATCCTGATAGACATATCCCACTTTTCTTGCCAGAGTTCCGATGTCTGAATCCTGAACCTTTACCCCGTCTGCCTCCACACTTCCGGAATACGTTCCGGTGATAAAGTGTGGAATCAGCCCGTTCATTGTCTTGCATAATGTCGATTTCCCGCAGCCATTGTTGCCGACAATCGCTGCAAAATCTCCTTTTTCAATTTCCAGGTTTACGTCATTTAATGTATTTTTCTCCGCTCCCGGATAAGCAAATGTCAAGTGTTTGATTTCAATACTATTCATATCTGTCTATTCTGCTTCCCTTTTTACTTACGCATTTTTCAGTGTATTATCAGTAGTTTCCGCCTTTTTCTTCATCACGAGCAGCATCACAACCGCAAGGGCCGCTGCCACAACCATGCCTGCCGCCACTGCAGTACCGCTCTCTGCCCAGCTTGCTTCCCAGTCAATGAGGGAAGTGCCGCTCTCTGCCAGCATTTCCGCTCCGATCGCCGCCGCAAATGCCACCAGCGCGCCGATCACTACTTTTGCATTGATTGCTCCCAGAGCTGTTTCCTCTGTCCTCGGCTGCATGCCAAGAAGCGGCTCGATTTTCCCATAAAGTCTTGGCACAAGGAATATCGTCGGAAGCAGGCAGAACAGGATTCCGGAAAACAGGATATCATTTAAGCATGCAAAACCTTCTGTCGCAAATACACTTTCCGGGAGTCCCGGTACCGCCTCAAAATCCGTTACCGCAAACTGAACCTTCAAAATGTCCACAATCGTTCCCAAAAGCTGCTGTAAAATCACACCCGTCATCGATGCAATCCCTACCATCGTCCGGTTTTTCGGATTTCTCACAAGTCTTCCCGCAATATATACACCGATTGTGACTGTAATAAACTTTTCCAACTCTCCAAGCCCGCCAAACTGTCCCAGCATGATCTCACTGAATACCAGTTCTCCGGTAGCCGCTCCGAGTGCAGCTGACATCGGATCAAACAGAATCGCAAGAACCAGCGGAATAAACAGAAAATATTCTACGGAAAATTCCACAATTCCCACCTGAAATTTCGGAATCAGTTCTGTAAATAACGTAGCCAGACCGTAAAGTGACATCGTAAGAACAAAAATCATAAGTTTCTGCGACTGTGTCGCTGTCTGTTGTTTCGTAACCATTCTCTTTTCCTCCTGAAAACTTTCACGCTTTTTACATTAAAAATCATAACAATCCGAAGTAAAGTTTTCTTTCATTCTTTAGTTAAATGTAAGTAAATTTTCTTTCACTTGGTTTATGAAAGTTTATTTTCTCTTGTCTTCGAAAGCGATATCGAAGAACACTTTCTTTTTATTTCCCTTTTCGTCAGAACTTGTCATGTTTTTCACGTTATTAATAGAACTTTTACAATTTGAAAAGAAGTTTTTTCACTTTTCCCGTCCCATCCATGATATGATAGATCTAACTTATCAATTTTCAACTAAAAGGAGGTAGTGTAAAATGAAAGGCTATGCAATGCTGAAAATCGGTGAATCCGGCTGGATTGAGAAAGACCGCCCTGAGTGCGGGCCGCTTGATGCGATCTGTAAACCACTTGCTGTCGCAATCTGCACATCTGATGTTCATACGCTGTGGGAAGGTGCCATCGGAGAACGCCACAACATGATTCTTGGCCACGAATGCTGTGCTGAAGTTGTAGAAGTCGGCTCTCTTGTCAAAGATTTCAAACCAGGTGACCGTGTTCTGGTTCCGGCCATCACTCCGGACTGGAACTCTCTCGAAGCACAGGCAGGATATTCCATGCACTCCGGCGGAATGCTGGCAGGATGGAAATTCTCCAACTTCAAAGACGGTGTCTTCTCTGAATTCTTCCATGTCAATGACGCAGATGGAAACCTTGCGCTTCTGCCGTCCAACATCGATCCGGTAGACGCATGTATGCTCTCCGACATGGTTCCGACCGGATTCCACGGCGTAGAACTTGCCGACGTTCAGTTCGGTGACACCGTTCTCGTTATCGGAATCGGCCCGGTAGGACTGATGTCCGTTGCCGGCGCCAATATGCGCGGTGCATCCCGCATTATTGCAGTCGGCACAAGACCTGTCTGCGTAGAGGCGGCCAGAGGATACGGCGCTGTTGATTTTATCAGTTACAAAGACGGAAGCATCGAAGACCAGGTTCTTGCCATGACAGACGGAAAAGGCGTGGACAAGGTCATTGTCGCAGGAGGCGGCTGTGAAACGTTTGAATCTGCTGTCAAAGCATTAAAACCAGGCGGAAAGATCGGTAATGTCAACTATCTTGGAAGCGGCACCTATGTCAATATCCCGCGCGCTGAATGGGGTGTCGGCATGGGACACAAACAGATCAACGGCGGTCTCATGCCAGGGGGACGTCTCCGCATGGAAAAGCTCGGTGCACTCGTTTCCGCAGGCAAGCTGGACGTACATCCGCTCGTATCCCATGTATTTGACGGATGGGAACATCTGGAAGAGGCACTCTTCCTTATGAGAGACAAGCCAAAGGATCTGATCAAACCAGTCGTTAAAATTGAAGACTAACCAGAAAATCGGAGGATATTATGAAGATACTTGTCGTTTCCGGCTTTCTCGGCGCCGGAAAAACTACGTTTATTAAAGAAATGGCCCAGAAGACAAAGCGAGATTTTGTCGTCATGGAAAATGAATACGGAGAGGTGGGTATCGACAAGACACTTTTAGATAAGGAGAAGGATATCAACATCTGGGAACTGACGGAAGGTTGTATCTGCTGTTCCATGAAATCGGACTTTGCCTCCTCCATCCTGACCATCGCCAACACCCTCGATCCGGAATATCTCATTGTAGAGCCGACCGGTGTGGGCGTACTGTCCAATGTCATTCATAATATCCGGCAGATCGAATACGAACGGATTTCCCTTTTAAGCCCCGTTACCATCGTGGACGCCAACTGCTTTGACCACTATATGCGGGACTACCGGGATATCTTTGAAGATCAGTTAAAGGCAGCCGGGACCATCGTCATTTCCAAACGTAACTTCGATACACCGGAAGAGATGGATACTCTGGTTTCCAAAATCCGGGATGTCAATCCTGACGCCCGGATCCAGGCAGAGCATTACAGCCATATGGAGTTGTCCTGGTGGAACACCTTGTTGCATACGGATCTGAGCGGAAACCCCATAGCACCCGAAACAATGGAGACTCCAAATCTGCTCTCCCTTGGCCTTACAGATATTTCGCTTCCCGGTCCCAATCATCTGATCTGGTTTCTGGAACAGCTGATCCACGGTGCTTACGGGACGATCTGCCGAGCCAAAGGATTTGTTGATGCCGGCGGCTGTCTCTTCCGCTTTGATGTGGTGGACGACCGTTACACCATCACCGGATTTGACGAAGCCGAACAGCCAAAGAGCATTTTCATCGGTCCGAAAATCAAACGCCGGGAACTGCGCAAACTACTGATCAAAGAATTGCGAGAATCTTCTTAATTTCATGTGAGGCCTTCCGGATCAGCATTGCAAAGTCCGGAGGGCCTTTCTGCCCTTTCTGTGACTTCATCACGGAACTCTCCATTTAAATCTGAGATAATAATGCCAGAAAAAGCAAAGGAGGATTCCACCATGAAATTTCATCTTGACGAACGGTTAATTGAGCATATGAAAAAATCCAATCATAAAAATATCCTGATTACCCCAATGATGTGCCACACATGAGGCGGCTCCCGTCTGGATATATCGGCAAGGTTTGTCGATTCGGAAGAAACAGCCGTCCTAAAACGTGAGCATTTCTTAAGTTTCCCTCACGAATTCGGGGAGATTCTGATCCGCAGGATCCCGCAGCGCGTGGAAGAAACCGTAACCCTTGGGCTCTCCCGGTTTTTCCGGCAGATCACCGTACAGGGCATTTACTCCGCATAAAACACCTGTATGCTGCGGTTCGGATATTCTGCAACTGGCAACGCCAGATAAGGCGCCGGAACAGAGACTGAACTCTGTACCGACGCCTTATTGTCTTATACTCAAACTCTACTTTTCCTTTGCCAGCTCCTCTTCCAGTTTTTTAATCTGTTCCAGAAGGCGCTGGTTTTCCGCTTCCTGTTCCTTTAAAGATACTTCTTTCTCCTGCAGGCTTCCTTTCAATCCATCAATCTCTTCCTGCATTACATCAATCATATACTGCACGGTATTCCGATCCAGTTCCTGCAATTCTTTTGAGAACATCTCCATCACCTTCTCCACATTCCTGCACAGCTCGTAGATTTCTCCATACAACTTTTTAAACCCCGGAAATTTCTCGATCAGTTCCCCGATCTCCTCTGGATTCTCGGTGCTGAAGAATCTCAGCCATGCTTCTAATTTATTCTTTATACCTCTATTTTGCATAAATTTCCGGAATACGTCAAGCGGAATATACACGTATTCCTGCAGTAGTTCCATCTTGATTCCAGTATCGGATTTCTGTAAAAAATGATGGATGTACTCTTCCGGATACTGCCAAAATTCCTTAGGACTTTTTTCATATAGAACAATTGTAAATACTTTTTTAATATCTTTATAACTGAAAGCTTTCCCTTTCTCACCTTTGACCCTCTTATACTGCCGAAGCAACAAATCCGCGGAGTAGCACGCACTCCTCTGTCCTGCAAAGAGATAGCCAATCTTCTGTACCTCCACATTTGCGATGCTGTGATCCTCCAGTTCCACTACAATATCCATGATTACCAGAGACTGTTCATCCGCAATCCGCACTGTGTCATTGGGAAGTACTGTTAAAATCCTCACCTCCTGTTTCAGTATCAGTGACAGAAATTCCTCTATCCTCTCTGGAGCAATCTCCGGATTCAGAATCTCTTTAAAGAACGAATCATAGAGAATTTTCACGCCCCGGTTCCCGGTACAAAAATCCAGGAACGCTTCCTGCTGTTCCTTTTTCCATTGGCAAAACATCTCCGAAAGCCGTTCACTTCCAGAAATCTCCTTCATTACTTCTTCCCGTGTCTGTATCATCGGGAAATAATTTTTCAGAATTGTCGTCATAGCATTTCCTCCTTTTTCAGTTGTACATTTGGTCATTTGCGGGTTTGATACTCCGATATGGAGTTTTCCGAAAATGAGACTGTCTTTCGGCAAAAGAATCTTTCTTATTAAAGAAAGAACAATTTGGCGGATAGAATTCCACCGAAATAGATAGGCTAACTGTAGCATAGACAGCAAATATTTACAAGACCATTTTGCTCAAAAAAAGACCGTATTCCGGTGCTTTATACCTGAATACGATCTTAATAATTTAGAATCTGCAGCTCTATTTTTTCTTTTTGTTTCCTTTCGGGAGCCACTTCGACAGATAGTAGGCAATGCACACCCACAGTCCCATCATTCCCAGATATTCTGCGAAAAACTGTACGAGCGGCTGTGACATATCGAAGAATACAAACTGGCTTTTGAGGAAAAGATAATCAAAAATGTGGTGTTTTTGAAATGCGTATATTCCGTATATACAGATTAAGAGTGCCAATACTCTTAATATCCAGCTGCGTGGTACGGAGCCTTTTTTCAGCCCGCCAATCTGTCCGATTCTTCCCATGATCATGCCCCAGTGGAGTCCCAAGTGGATACTCATCAGAATAAATCCCCAGTAAGCTGAGATCATATGAAGGATCCGCGCAAAGCCCATTCCGCCTTCAATCGGAAGGAAAGCGAAAACTTCTCTGGACATCATAATACCACTTATCATCAGACCGATCATCGCAAGAAGCACCAAAATGTCCACTGCGGTCTGGAGAATCCGGCACGGATTGTACTTTCCTTTCAACAGATTCTGATATCATTTCCTGTTTACGATATGATGGAAGATGAAGAGGAGAAACATTGCTGTTCCAAGCCATTCGTGTGCGGTCTCCCCGATCAGCATATAAGCCATCTGGCATAGAAGCAATATGGTCATCACCAGGTCAATCCCCATTTTTATTTTTGCTTTCTGATTCACCTTGCACATCCTCCTTCCGCAATTCCGTATTCCATCGTTTTTGATTCTCTCTTATGATCTATGATAAAACTCCCCTTTATCTTGATCTGGTTTTCTTTTTCGTAAAATGGTAATACCATTAATTTGCAAGTTGAAAAAGTTTTCCATCTGATCTGAGTTTGTACTGTTTCATGCTTTGTTCTAAATAAAAAAGTAAGTGCAGCCGTAAGAATTTCTCTTCTCTGCTACACTTAGGTTAATTGAAAAATTAATTGCAACATAGGTTGTTGCAGTTAGAATTACAAGGCATATGGGCCATGAAGTTGCAGTT
>NZ_SPHM01000020.1:0-68086 GCF_005844125.1 Pseudoflavonifractor sp. BSD2780061688st1 E11 | reverse complement strand
ATTATGCAGTTACAACTTCATAAAGTTTTCAATGTGCAGTTACAACTTCAATGTTGCAGTAAGGATTTCAATTAACCCGGAACACGTCCCCGAAAAATATCCATAACTTTCAGCTATGAAAAGGCATAGTACATAAGTATTTGCTATTTTGTTTTGGCCGTTCTATAGTTAGTTTAGTAAGGAGACTGGGTATTATCCAGGAGCAGGTATTTATAAAGAAGATCGTGAGGAGGTTTTGGAACATGGCAGAAAGAGAATTAGTAAAGCAGGCGTATCTGACAGGGGAAAGGCCGTTGTTTCATGCGGAGCATACGGATGTTTATGATACAATTTTTACAGATGGGGAGTCGCCGTTAAAGGAGAGTAGTGATATCAGGCTTTATGGCAGCATGTTTAAATGGAAGTATCCGCTTTGGTACTGTAATCATATCTATGCGGAGGACTGTACATGGTTTGAGATGGCGAGAGCGGGTGTATGGTATACAAATGATATCACGGTGAAAAATGCGGTCATTGAGGCGCCGAAGAATTTCCGGCGCTGTCAGGGGGTGCATCTGGAATATGTGACATTCCCGAATGCGGCTGAGACTTTCTGGAACTGCAGTGATGTGACAATGGAACATGTTACGGCAAAGGGTGATTATTTTGCCATGAACAGTGAAAATATGAAGCTGTCCGATTTCCAGCTGATAGGGAATTATTCTTTTGACGGTGTGAAAAACATGGAAATCCGAAATGCCAAGATGCTTTCGAAAGATGCGTTCTGGAACAGTGAGAATGTGACAGTTTATGATTCTTTTATTTCGGGAGAGTATCTGGGATGGAATGCGAAAAATCTGACATTGATTAACTGTACGATCGAGAGTCTTCAGGGAATGTGTTACATCGACAATCTTGTAATGAAGAACTGTCGTCTGCTGAATACAACGCTGGCATTTGAGTATTCAACCGTGAATGCTGAAATCACAGGAAAGGTAGACAGCATTTTGAACCCGTCCGGTGGTACGATCTGTGCGGATGAGATCGGAGAACTGATTATCGAAAAAGACAGGATTGACCCGGAGAAGACCAGGATCTGCTGCAAGTCGGTTGAAGAAAAGCTGGATCGATTTTGTGCATAATCGGGCAGGACAGGAGGAAACAGGGTATGAATTATGATTTTGATAAGCCGGTTAACCGGCGTGGAACTCTGTCTGTAAAATGGGACGTTGCCGGGAATGAGCTTCCGATGTGGGTGGCGGATATGGATTTTGAAACGGCGCCGGAGATCCGGGATGCAATTCAGAAAAGAGCAGGCCACGGTGCTTTTGGATACACTTTGATCCCGGATGAGTGGTATGAGTCAATTCAGAACTGGTGGGAGACGCGCCATCAGTTCCGGATAGAAAAAGACTGGCTGATTTTCTGTACCGGCGTGGTGCCGGCCATTTCCAGTGCGGTTCGGAAACTTACGACTCCGGCGGAGAAAGTCGTGCTTCTGACACCGGTTTACAACATTTTTTTCAATTCGGTTGTAAATAATGGAAGATATGTTGTAGAGTGTCCGCTTTCCTATGATGGAGAATGTTACGATGTGGATTTCGAAGCGCTGGAAGAAGTGCTTTCTGATCCCCAGACGACTATGTTGATTTTCTGTAATCCGCACAATCCGGTGGGGAAAATCTGGACGAGAGAGACGATGGAGCGGATTGGAGAGCTGTGCTGGAAATACCATGTGGTGGTTATTTCGGATGAAATTCATTGTGAACTGACGGATCCTGGAAAATCCTATATCCCGTTTGCATCGGTATCGAAAAAGTGCAGGAATAACAGTATTACCTGTATTGCGCCTACCAAGACATTTAATCTGGCGGGGCTACAGACAGCGGCTGTGATGGTGCCGGATGAAACTTTGCGTCATAAGATCTGGCGGGCCTTGAATACGGATGAAGCGGCGGAGCCGAATGTCTTTGCCATGACGGGGGCAATCGCGGCTTACCAGAAAGGTGGCCCGTGGCTGGATGCACTGAGAGACTATCTATATGAAAATAAACAGGCTGCGGGGGAATTTATCAAAAAAGAGATCCCGAAGATTCATCTGGTTCCTTCCGAAGCTACGTATCTTCTCTGGATTGACTGCCGGGAAATTACAGAGGATTCGGAAAAACTGGCTGCGTTTCTGAGGAAAGAGACCGGGCTGTATTTGTCGTCCGGAATCCAGTACGGCAAAACAGGAGAGGGATTTCTTCGAATGAATATTGCATGCCCGAGGGCGGTTCTAAAAGACGGACTTCAGAGATTGAAGGGTGGAATCACTTTATATATTTATACATAAGTACAATCTTTTTGTAATATTGGACAGAAAAAGCGCTCAGTGATAGCGCTTTTTTGTCTGTTCTGGTAGAATGAATTTACAAAATTTTAAGGCATCATGCATAACCATTCTGGTTGTGTCAAAGGAGGATTGTAATGAGTGAGGAAAAGAACGCATTTTGCGGGACATTAAGTGAGGCATCCGTCATTCAGAAGGATGCGGACAGAAGCAATATCGTATATCTGTCATTTCAGGAAGGAATCAAGGGGAAGATTATATTTCTGGAAGAATCGATTTTCCGCTACGATGTAAGTACAGATGGAGCATTTCCGGAATATGCTGCTCCAAGAGATGAGGCCCATACGGCAAAGATTCAGCAGTACCCGGATGAGGCGGACGCCTACACAAAGCCAGAGGCTGAGATTCTGGAAGACACGTCATCTGTCACAGTACAGTGCGGCAGAACAAGGATTGTGTTCGATAAAGCGAAAGCGCTGATGACGGTCTATGCAGGAGAGCGAAAGGTAATGGAGGAGGCGAAGTCTCTGGAATTTACTTCAGAAGAAACGGTTCAGACACTTCTGCGCGGGGAAAATGAGCATTTCTACGGCGGCGGAACACAGAACGGCCGGTTTGTGCATACAGGCCGGAAGATTCAGATTGTCAATGAAAGTGCATGGATGGACGGAGGTGTGGCATCTCCGAATCCATTTTATTATACGACAGGCGGATATGGTGTGCTGAGAAATACGTTCTCAGACGGACTCTATGATTTCGGTGAGTCAGATGCGGATGTGGTTACGGCTGCCCACAAAGAGCACCATTTCAGTGCGTATTATTTTGTGACCGAAAATGAAGGAGGCCGTCAGATCGTTATGGATCTGCTTCGGGCTTACTATCATGTAACCGGAAATCCGCTGCTGCTTCCGGAGTATGGATTCTATGAAGGCCACCTGAACTGCTACAACAGAGATGCCTGGTCAGAGGAAGCGGGAGATAAGGAATGGAATGTCAAGGGAACCGAGTCTCACCTTAACGAAGGAATCACCCATTATGAAAGTGGAATGGCAACCGGCTACCGGCTTTCCGAGGGACAGCATTCCGAGTCATTAAACGGAGAAACCCCGACAGTGGCTACAGAGAACTATCCGGAAAATGTTGATACTCCGTATGAATATTCGGCAAGGGCTGTTCTGGATAAATATCTTCTGTATGACATGCCGCTTGGATATTTCCTGCCAAACGATGGATATGGCGGAGGTTACGGCCAGAACGGCTACTATGTACAGGGAGGCGTTCTGGAAGATGGAAGCAGTTCCGAAGAGCGTATCGCTGCAGTGGACGCCAATGTAGAAAATCTGGCACGCTTTACAGAGTACGCAAACAAAAGAGGTGTGGCATCCGGACTGTGGACAGAGAGCAATTTAAGCCCGGATTCAGACGAGAAGACATACTGGCATCTGCTCCGTGATTTCCGTAAGGAAGTAACCAGGGGCGGCGCTACTACGCTGAAAACGGACGTGGCATGGGTCGGACCGGGATATTCCTTCCAGTTAAATGGAGTCAAGACAGCGTACGACATTGTCACAACATCAGAGAACTTCCGCCCGAACATCATTTCTCTGGACGGCTGGGCAGGCTCTCAGAGATTTAACAGTGTATGGAGTGGTGACCAGACCGGAGGAAACTGGGAATATATCCGTTTCCACATCCCGACCTACATTGGAAGTTCCTTAAGCGGAAACCCGAATATCGGAAGTGATATGGACGGAATTTTCGGCGGGAAACCGCTGATTGCGGCAAGAGATTACCAGTGGAAATCCTTTACACCGCAGATGCTCAACATGGACGGATGGGGAAGCTATATGAAAGCACCGTTTACTTTCGGTGATCCGTATACCGGAATCAACCGGATGTATATGAAGATGAAATCCATGTTGATGCCGTATATTTATACCTGCGCGGTGTCCGCATCCAATCTGGAAACCGGAAATGAGGATACAGGCCTTCCGATGGTGAGAGCGATGTTCCTGGAATATCCGGATGATGAGTATGCATACAGCCGTTCCATGCAGTATCAGTTTATGCTCGGCTCCAGTATTCTGGTGGCGCCGGTTTACCAGAACGTGGCAGGAGACGAGATGGGAAATGATGTAAGAAATCATATTTATCTGCCGGATCCGGAGCAGATCTGGGTAGATTATCTGACCGGAGAACTGTATCAGGGCGGGCAGGTTTTAAATAACTTTGATGTTCCGCTCTGGAAGCTGCCTGTCTTTGTAAAACAGGGAGCGATTCTGCCGATGTACGAAGCAAACAATACGCCGGATGCAGTGAAAAAGGAACATAGAATCGTTGAAGTATGGCCGGCAGGTGAAACGACATATACCGTATACGAGGATGACGGAAAATATATTTCCAATGAGACAGAAGAAGACGAAGCATACGGAACGATCGACCATGTTTCCTACGGGGATCATGTTTCTACCCGGTACACATCTAAAGTAGAGGGAGACAAGGCAGTTCTGACGGCAGAACGGTCCGAAGGAACTTATGAAGGATATGAACCAAACCGTAGTACAACATGGATTGTCCATCTGACACAAAAACCGGATGCGGTGCTTGTAAAGAACGGAGCAGAGACTCTGAAAGCAAGAGAAGCCAGAGATTTACAGACACTGGAAAACCAGATGCCGGATGCGGGCGAGGCACTTTATTACTATGAAGAAGCTCCAAAACTTCGTACTTTTGCATCCGCAGATGAGAAAGAGCTTGCAAAGATGACAGATGAAGTTCGGACGGCACCGAAGCTTTACATCCGGCTTCCTAAAGTGGATGTGACAGCAGTAGAACAGTCCGTGGAAATCCAGGGATTTGTCTGTGAGATGGAAGTAGGAAAAGAGCAGGAAAATCCAGCGCTTTCCGTACCGGAGCTTACGATTGCAGAAGAGGAGAAAACAGCCTCCTCCATGTGGCTCCGCTGGACAAAGACAGATGGTGCTTCCAGTTACGAAATGCTGGTAGACGGACAGCTTTATACGATGGGAGACGCAGATTCTTATCTGCACGATGATCTGGATTATCATTCCGAACACAGTTACCAGATTCGTTCCAGAAATGCAGAGGGCTATTCTGCATGGAGCGGCGAGGTTCGGACAATGACGCTGTCTGATCCGTGGAGAAATGAAATCGGAGCAGCAGGTAAAGTAACGTTTGACGGAAGCGATGAAGCCGGTCCGCTGAAATATGCTACAGATCACAGTTTCCGTGGTCTCTTCTTCTCGGCAGACGATGTGGCAGGACAGAAGATCCCGTTCATCTACGATTTTGGTGCGGCATACGAGCTGGACAAATTTGAATACTATCCGCGTGACAGCTATGGAAGCGGTACGGTACAGCGGATGAACGTCTACTCCAGTATGGATGGAGTCCACTGGAAACTGGAGTGGAACGGAGACGAACATGATGCATGGACGTACAATACGGATCTGGATGTAGAGGAAAATGTACAGACCGTACCGCTTGCCGGTGTCCTTGCACGTTTCCTGAAACTGGAAGTGACAGAGTCTTTAAGAAATTACTTTGCGGCGCACGAACTTCCTGTTTATAGAAAAGACGGCACGAAACCATTTGCTGTGGGAAGTACAAACAAGAATGAAGAAGTCTCCGAAGGAGATTACACAAACATGAAGAACTATCTCGGTACCTCAATCAAGGACGGCTCCAACTTCGTGGATCAGATTCAGAAGAGAGGCGGAGATATCAACATGAACGGTGTTTATGATGTATACGATTATGCATACACCATGTTCCAGCTGGACGGAGGCACCAGACAGACCGGAACTGCATCCGGAAAGATTCTCCTTGTACCGGAAAAAGAAACGGTTAAAGCAGGAGAAACCTTTACAATCACCGTAATGGCAGAAGAGGCGGAAAACATCAATGCCTTCGGAAAGGTGCTTGACTATGACCCGGCAAAACTGGAATTTGTATCTGTCAGCCGGGAAGACGCAGTTGCTTCGATGGAAGATCTGACAGTCAATAAAGTTTACGGTGATGGAACCGCTTATGTAAACCTCGCATTTGCAAACCGGGGTGACAAACCGCTTTATAACGGAAGCGGCCGGCTTTCAGTCATCACCATGAAAGCACTGGCTGATGTACAGCCGAAGACCGATCTGAATCTGGATGACGTCCTTGCCATCGGACCGGATTTGATCAAATAAAAAGTAAGAAAATTTAATTTGGGACACAGGGAGCACCAGACTGCCGCCGGAAACGGCAAAAGGTGCTCCCTTTTCTGCAATTAAGGACGTATCGGAAGAGGACTTGCATCTTTAGTGTTTCTGTGGTATGTTAATGATTACCATTTACCTGGTCTGAAAAGTGTCGGTAACGGATTTCATTTCGGGAAAGCAAATCAAACATGTTCATCCACATCTAATGGGAAGAACGTCATCAACACTACACATCAATTCGCAATTCTACATTCAGGAGGAAACAGCCTATGAGTCAACAAGAAAATCAAAATAAGCCGGTAAATAAAAAATATAAAGATACATTGTTTCGGATGATTTTTCGGGAAAAAGAAAATCTTCTCGAACTGTACAATGCTTTGAATCACACAGACTACACGGATCCGGAAAAAATTGAAATCACAACACTGGAAGACGTAATCTATGTAGGGATGAAAAATGACGTTTCTTTTCTTCTATTCTGTACCATGAATCTGTATGAGCATCAAAGTACACCCAACCCCAATATGCCGCTTCGGGGATTTATCTACCTGGCAAGAATTTATCAGAACTATATCAAACAGACAGACGCGAACATTTATGGGAAAACCCTGATTCCTTTACCGGTTCCGAAATATGTGGTATTCTATAATGGAAATCAGGCGGAAGCAGATTACCAGGAATTATGTCTTTCAGATGCATTTCTTCCAACGGAATCTTCAGAAGAAAAACCCGCGGTTGAATGCAGGGCAGTGATGCTGAATATCAATCTCGGGCATAACAAGGAACTGATGGAAAAATGTCGTGCATTATGGGAGTATGCTTACTTTGTCAATGAAGTAAAGGAAAATCTGAAAAACGGGGCGCCTATTGAAAGTGCAGTGGCAGAAGCGAGAAAAGCATGCATTGACAAAGATATTTTGAAAGAATTCCTGGAAAAGAACAGTTCGGAGGTGGAGGACGTGATCTTAGAGGAATTCGACCGTGAATGGTATGAGAAAAAAGTCCGGGAAGAAAGCCAGAGAATAGGGCTGGAGGAAGGAAGAAAACAAGGATTAAAAGAGGGAAGAAAAGAAGGGATCCAAGAAGGGATAAAAGAAGGCGAACAGAGAGTTCTGCAGCTTTGTCAGAAACTTCTGGAAGATGGAAGAGATGAGGAGCTGAGCCGGATTGCCGAGGATGAGAAGCTGCGGGAAGAGCTGTATCGGGAATATGGATTATAATAGTGCAAAAAGAAAGCCGCTGCCTTTTCAGGAACATGTCCTGCAAGGCAGCGGCATTTGTATCAAAAGACTAGCCTACGATACGATATTTCTTTTCTACAGAGTTGAGAAGTTCATGTCCATCTTCTGTTACAAGAACAAGGTCTTCGATACGAACTCCGTATTTTCCTTCGATGTAGATACCCGGCTCGATGGAGAAGATCATGCCTGGTTCAGCAACGTTTTTGTTGATCGGGCTGACATCACCATATTCGTGGTCTTCCTGTCCGATGAAGTGTCCAAGACGGATCTTCCAGTATTCGCTGTATCCTTTTTCATCGATGTAATCTCTTGCCTGAGCGTCGATATCGCAGAAACGAACGCCTGGTTTGATTACAGATTCTGCTCTTAAAACAGCTTCACGTACGATGTCGTGGATTTCTGTCTGTTCCGGATCAGCGGATTTGCAGTAGAATGTTCTTGTCATATCAGAGCAGTATCCCTGCCATACACATCCCATGTCGATCAGGACACATTCGCCTGCTTTCAGAGTACGTGTATCGCTTGGCTCATGATGCTGGTCAGCAGCATTTGGTCCAAAGCATACGATTGTATCAAAGCTGTTTCCGCTTGCTCCTGCTTTGAGGTATTCGGAATCGATGAAGTCAGCGATCTGTTTCTCTGTCATGCCTTCTTTGATGTAATCAGCAACCTTTTCCATAACAGCATCGTTGATTTCGGATGCTTTCTTCATGATTGCGATTTCTTCTTCGTTCTTTACTGCGCGGACGCCGTCTACACAGTCAGATCCCCATACTGTTTTCAGCTGAGGAAGTTTTTCCTGCAGCGGGATGAGGAAACGTGCCGGCCATGTTTTGTCAATACCGAGCGGTTTTTCCGGATCAATATTTTCTGCAATAATGGAGATCTGGTCTTCCATATCTGAGAACCAAACTTCTTCAAATCCTGTATCCTTTACGAAGTAAAGGTAGTTCAGAAGCATGGTGTGCTTTCCGCTTGTTCTGAGAATCAGAGCGTATAATCTTTCGCCCGGATTAACCATGATTCCTGTCAGGAAACGGATGCTCAGCGGATCGGATACGATCAGCTGTGTCAGGCCTTTCTCTTCCATTTTGCTTAATACTCTTGAAATTCTGTCATTCATTGGTAATATGCTCCTTTCGTATTGCTAACATACTCTGGGAATATTATAGCACAGATAGGGAAGAACTCAACTGTTTTTTGTGCATATTGTTTATACTGTAGTATGAAAAATTATGATGGTAAAAATTAAAAAATCTTAAGGAAAGCTTCCTTGTTTCTCCGGAGCGGTTTCGATATACTGACACCACAAACGGAAGGAGGGATTCAATGAAAAAGAAAAAGCTGGAGCTGCCCGTTCTTTGGATGGAACAGACGGAGGGAACGGACGAATGGTATGTAGGAATGCATTATGGAGGTGGTCCTTATGAGATCTATGAGGCAGAAGATATGATCAGTATGGGCCTTGGTTTTTCCGGAAATCAGATTTATTTCATTCACTATCCGGATGGAGAAGTTTATGCCCCTTTGAAAAAGAAAGAAAATGTCTATTATGAAAGGCCGGTATGGGATGAAGACAGGTTTGGAATTGCGGCAGTAGATTTTGGAAAAAGAGAAGTGATCATTTACTCCTTTATGCCTGGAAAAGAAGTACAAATCCTTCATAAGATTCCGCTTACAGATATCCATGACTGTTATAATCTTAGAATAGAAGCCTCCCCGTTGACACTTAGCCGACAGAAAGATCAGGTCTATGAGATTCTTTGGCCGGAGAAAAAAAGATTTGCAGTTAAAGAAAACGACAGTATGATTTATCGGGACGGAAATACGCTGTATTTTTCCAGGTGGGCGGAGACACCGGAATATCTGGAGTATGTTGTAGCTGTAAATGTTGAAACGGGAGAAGAAATCAGCGTGGAGAAAGGAAATTTATACCGGATGCCGGATGGAAGTTTCTGGCTTGTTTAAAAGTGCGCTTTCAGAAAATGATATAACAGACAATGCCTCCACCCCGGATGGAACTGTGGGTCCATGACCCGGCAGCGCCGAACGGGTGGAGGCATTTTATCAGTTTATAAAGAAGTTTGAAAAGATTACAGTGTCTTTCCTGTCAGCATTTCATATCCCTGCAGATAGATGTCGATGGTTTTCTGTACGACATCTTCCGGCAGTGTCCAGTTATTGTCCGGATTTGCTTTCAGCCAGTCGCGTGCGAACTGCTTGTCAAAGGACGGCTGTCCATGTCCCGGCTCATAACCGTCAGCAGGCCAGAAACGGGAGCTGTCCGGTGTGAGCATCTCATCACCGATCACAATGTTTCCGTCCTCATCCAGACCAAATTCAAATTTGGTGTCTGCAATAATGATGCCGCGGGTCAAAGCGTAATCTGCGCACTTTTTATAAAGAGCGATGGTATAGTCACGAAGTTTTGCAGCGTACTCTTCACCTTTTCCAGGGAAATATTTTTCCAGGTGGGCAATGCTCTGCTCATAGGAAATGTTTTCGTCGTGTTCACCGATCTCTGCTTTTGTGGATGGTGTGTAGATTGGTTCCGGCAGTTTGTCAGATTCTACCAGCCCTTCTGGAAGCTTGATGCCGCATACTGTGCCGTCTTTCTGATAGCTTGCCCAGCCGCTTCCTGTAATATAGCCACGGACGATACACTCGATCGGGAGCATGTTCAGTTTCTTGCACATCATGCTGTTGCCGTCAAACTGCGGCTGCTGGAAAAATTCCGGCATATCTTTTACATCTGTGGAAATCATGTGGTTTGGAAGGATATCTTTTGTCATATCAAACCAGAATTTGGACATCTGAGTCAGTACAGTGCCCTTCTTTGTGATCGTATTATTCAGGATCACATCAAAGCAGCTGATACGGTCAGTAGCGACCATGATCAGGCTGTCACCGTTATCATAGATTTCACGTACTTTTCCTTCTTTAATCGGTTTCATTTTACATACCTCGCTTCTTAAGATCTCATTATGTTTTACTTCCATATAATAGGATAAGCAGAAATGCGGCAAATTGCAATCTTTTTCTGTTCTTTTTATACAGTCGTTTTTATTGGACACCATGAGGGCTAAGATAAAATCAGAAAAAGAAAAGGCGAAGGGAGTGAAACATATGAAAGGATATGTTACGGACAAAGGGTATATGGGACTGGTCGAAGGGCGCTACATTCTCTTCGCCAGCGAAAGAGAGTACTACGATTATATGGAGGACTAAAGATGGGAAAAGTCTATATTACAATTACGGGGATGAAGCACTATTTTGGACAGGATTTCCTGAAACCGGGAATGAAAATCGAACTTATCAAAGAACCGGACAATGAATTTGATAAAGAAGCAATCCGGGCAGAGATTAAGGGGATTGGCAAGATCGGTTATGTGGCGAACAGCCCGTACACGGTTTTTGGAGAAAGTATGAGTGCGGGAAGAATTTATGACAAGATCGGAGAAACGGCATCTGCCAAGGTGGTATACGTGCTCCATAACGGAGTCATCTGCAAAATCCGAAAAAAGGATCTGAATGACGGAAAGAAAAAGAAAGAAGAACCGGGCGGAGCAGAGGACGGTTGTGATATACTGGTACATATACCATAGGCCGGAGGAAAATGAGGATGCCAAGAGGAATGAACCAGAAGTTTAAGTTATATTATCTCGCGAAAATCATGCTGGAAAAAACCGATGAAGAACATTATATT
Source organism: Pseudoflavonifractor sp. BSD2780061688st1 E11 (assembly GCF_005844125.1). Classification (NCBI taxonomy): domain Bacteria; kingdom Bacillati; phylum Bacillota; class Clostridia; order Eubacteriales; family Oscillospiraceae; genus Pseudoflavonifractor; species Pseudoflavonifractor sp. BSD2780061688st1 E11. The sequence goes on along the minus strand of NZ_SPHM01000020.1, from coordinate 56,608 downwards.
ACAATGCCGGAGATCCTGCGGGAGCTGGAACGGTATGAAGTGACGGCGGAACGGAAGAGTATCTATACAGATCTGAAAGATCTGGAGAAGCTTGGGATCGAAGTGGAAGGGGAACAGGTCGGCAAGTCCTACCACTATCACGTGGTGGACCGGCAGTTTGAACTTCCGGAGATGAAACTTCTCGTAGACGCAATTCAGTCCTCGAAATTTATTACAGCACGGAAATCACGGGAACTGATCAAAAAGCTGGAAAGTTTTGTGAGCGAATATGACGCGCGAAAGCTTCAGCGTCAGGTCCACGTATCCGGGCGGATCAAGACGATGAATGAAAGTATCTATTATAATGTGGATGAGATTCATCATGCGATTGCTGAGAACCGGAAGATCCGTTTTCACTATTACCAATGGAATACAAAAAAGGAAATGGAGCTGCGCCGGGGCGGAGAATACTATTGTGTCAGTCCGTGGGGGCTCTCCTGGGACGCGGAGAACTATTACCTGATTGCCTATGATTCGGGAGCGGGAAAGATTAAACACTACCGTGTGGATAAGATGCTCCATATTCAGATGACAGAGGAGCAAAGAGAGGGAGGGGAGATCTACCAGAAGCTGGATCTGGCATCCTATTCAAGGAAAAGTTTTGGAATGTTTGGGGGGAAAGAGGAGAAAGTAAGACTTCGGGTCAGAAATGATCTTGCGGGAGTCATTATTGACCGGTTTGGAAAAGAGGTCATGATGGTACCGGGACAGGAAGGATACTTTACGGTTTCCGTAGATGTCAATGTCAGCAGCCAGTTTTTCGGATGGATTTTTGCACTCGGCGAGGGGGTGGAAATTCTGGGGCCGGAGTGGGTCAAAGAAGAGATGAAGCGGGAGATCGGGAAAGTGATGGAAATGTATGCAAAGTAGATCGGGAAAATGCTATCCGTACCATTCAGCCATAAAAGAAGGCTGCGCACGCCGCGCAGCCTTTTATCAGTCTCCGACACCGAAGTCGGTATTTTCATACAGCACTTCCACGGAAGGATCTTCTTCCAGATACCGGAATTCTTCCAGAAACCATTTAACCAGGTCCTCATCCCGTTTGACATCCGTCGTATTGTTGGTGAAGACGTTGATGGTACCGAGTTTGAAGTAACGCTTTAAAAGCGCAATATCGTTTCGGATCATCTCTTTTGTCTGGCCTTTGATTCCTACCATCAGGCACGGGGAGTCAAAGTAGCGGCTCAGCTCTTCGGCATCCTGAAAGTCCGCATGTTTATTCAGGTAATGTTCTCTGAAGTCGTAATCAAAGGTTTCGGCACCGGTTTTGTAGACGATCTGGATTCCAAAGAATTCCCGCATTTCATCCAGACGCTTCCGGTAGATCCAGTGGGCCTCAAAAAAGAGCTTTCGGATGTTCTTTTCCCGGACGATGTTTCGGATATCCTCCAGCGTCTCTTTTGGAAGTTCAAAGCAGCTTCCGGAATTGATGACTTCCAGAACACCGAATTCTCCGGTGACGTGGGAGAGCACTTCACGGTTCAATGCGAGCATGCCTTCTTTGTCTCTGGAATTGTCATCGATGTAATCGCAGAACCGGCATTTGCCCCAGACGCATGGATAGGCTTTCAGCAGGACGATTTCTCGCTGGTTTTTATTGGTAATTTTACTATAACGATCCATAATTTCTTTGTCCTTTCTTTAGTACTGCCAGCATGGAAGCGGGCAGTACTCCAAGTACCAGTACAGACAGACACAACATGACAGCCCGGTCCAGATAATCCGTCAGAAGCTGCACACAGAACACGCTTGCCGTCAGATTCAGCCCTGTATGGTGCAAAAGCTGTACGAGGATAGAAGAACCGGAGGACGTAATTCCGCCGAACAGAAATGCGGTGATGGAAGCGGAAACAATCGTTCCAGGGACCGTTACTGCCGCAGCGAACAGTAGAATCCGGTATTTTCCCGTTTTGAAAGATTTCTCGTAAAAGAGAAATCCGGCCGCAAGAGCGGTGACCAGCTGAACCGGGAGATAAAACAGGGAATAGATATCTGTGGTGAATCCGGTCAGAAGCCCGCTTAACAGTCCCGGGATCATTCCGTAAAACGGGCCGAACAACATAGCCGACAAAAAGGTACCAAGGGTATCCAGGTACAGAGGGATTCTAAGCAGAAGCGCGATATTTGCCCCGGCAATGTTTAATACGGCAGCCAGAGCAAGGAAGCACATCTGCAGTACAGTCAGTTTTTTTGGTAAATTCATGCCGTCACCTCCTCTGTCAGAATACGGGAAAGAATATGCCGGGCCGCCGTTTCGTCTGCACCAAGTACCTGACAGCAGAACAAAAGCCAGAAACGGTACGGATTCGTCTCGGTTAAAATGTGGCTGTTGTGCGGCTTCTTCCAGAATTCATAGGCATCCACCAGAGTCTGTCCGTAGCTGATTCCTCCGGTTTCCACTGCTGTATAGGCGTCAAAGCCGCTGCAGATGGAATGATCGGCAAAATAGGCAACAGCAAGCGGGTCGTTGATGACGCATCCGATGATGCCTTCCTGCTCCCAGTGGAAGTCCAGATAAAACCGGGTGATCGCTTCGATTTTTCCGCCAAGGAACGGATGAAGCCGTTTCATGTACTCGATCAGGTTTGGAGTCAGGACGATCTTCCGGGTGACGTCGAGTCCGATCATATGAATGTTCTTCCCGGACAGTTCCGGCAAGGAAGCATATGCTTCAAAGACCTTTGCGGCGGCATCCGGATCACACCAGTAGTTGTACTCCGCCACAGGAGAACAGTTCCCGTGTGATTTGTAAGTGCCTCCCATGGAGACAAGCTCCTGTATCCGGGCAAATGCTTCCGGAGACCGTTCCAGAAGCCGGGCCAGATTTGTCAGCGGGCCAAGCGCAATGACAGAAACCTGTTCCTCTGATAAAAGCACATCAGAAAGATAAGAAACTGCGTCGGCTTCGGCCGGGGAACCTGCCGGATCCGGAAAAGCGGATTCTCCGAGACCGTCCCCGCCGTGGGTATCCATCGCGTCTACGTATGGCCTTACAAGAGGCTTTGCCTCACCTGCATAGACAGGGATCTCTGTTCTGTTCATCAGTTCAAGGATTTTCAGTGCGTTTTTCACGCCTTTTTCGACGGGAACATTCCCGCAGACAACTGTGATCCCGATGACGTCAAGTCCCGGAAGGGAAAGAGCCAGCATGAGCGCCAGTGCGTCATCGATTCCCGGATCGCAGTCCAGAATTACTTTTCTTGCATTCATTCTCCAATCTCCTTTGTTTTTTTTGAATTTTGAGATACTTGGTTTTTTATACTGGGAAGTTCACGAACCAGTCCGGGCAAATAGCCCGATTGTATAAATGCAGAATAAGTATAGCAGAAGAAAGCGGGAAATGGAAGAAAAAACAGGCGCAGTTATATATGCGCCTGTTTATGTAAAAAGTTATATGTTCAACTTTTCTGGAGGATTTTGCTTTTTTTACGGCCAGATTGCTCTTGCGGATTTCGCATCCACAACACGTTTCAATGCGATCAGATAAGCGCCCATACGGAGTGTGGTATGCTTTTCCTGTGTCAGATCCCATACGGATTCAAAGGCCGCGTCCATGATATCTTTGAGTTTCTTGTTGACTTCGTCCTCGGTCCAGCTGACGGACTGAATGTTCTGCACCCACTCGAAGTAGGAGACAACAACACCGCCTGCGTTGGCAAGGATGTCCGGAACCACTTCAATTCCCCGTTTTGCAAGGATTTCATCCGCCTCAGAGGTGGTTGGCCCGTTGGCAGCCTCCACAATAAGCTTTGCCTGTATTTTTCCGGCGTTTCCTGCATTGATCTGGTTTTCCAGAGCGGCCGGTACCAGGACGGTGACCGGGAGCTCCAGAAGCTCCTCGTTGGAGATGTGGGTGGTACCATCCTCATTGAAATCTTTTAAGAGATTTCTGCGGTCTGCGGCCAGGTAGGATAAAATGGTCGGAATGTCCAGACCGTCCGGATTGTAGATGCCGCCGGAAACGTCGCTGATGGCTACGACCTTTAATCCTGCTTCATGAAGCAGTTTGGCAGAAACACTTCCCACATTTCCGGCACCCTGTACAGCAACCGTTGTACCTTCAGAAGGGATGCCAAGTTTTTTCAGGATATTTAAGGTTGTAAACATAACGCCGCGTCCGGTAGCTTCGTTTCGTCCAAGAGCTCCGCCCAGTTCCAGCGGTTTTCCGGTGACAACACCATGAATACAGTGGCCTTTGAGCATGCTGTAAGTATCCATGATCCATCCCATGACAGCGGCATTTGTTCCTACATCCGGTGCCGGAATATCCTGTTCCGGTCCGATCAGCGGAGCGATTGCTGCGGTATAACGTCTTGTGATAGCCCGGATTTCGTTTTCGGAAAGTTTGGATGGATCACAGACAACGCCGCCTTTGCCGCCGCCGTACGGGATGTTGACAACAGCGCATTTAAAAGTCATCCATGCAGCGAGCGCGCGTACTTCGTCTGCATTGACGTCCGGATGGAAACGAATGCCTCCTTTTGCAGGACCTCTGGAAGTGGAGTGTTGGATCCTGTACCCCTGGAATACATGTGTCGTCCCGTCATCCATCCGGACCGGAATGGAAACCTTCAGTTCCCGCTCCGGATACTTGATTGCTTCAATGTCGCTGTCACTGTATCCAAGAATGGCAGCTGCGTCCTGCACTACCTTCAGTACATTGTCATACGGATTATAGCTCTGTTTCATGATTACATTTCTCCTTTTTGATGACCTTTCTATTTTGGCTGGTTCCCCAGCAGTTTTTCAAGATATGCGATTTTTATACATAGAATCAAGATGTCCATGGCCTGTGCCAGTTCTTCTTCGGAAGGGTAAGACGGGGCAATACGGATATTGCTGTCATCAGGGTCCTTTCCGTATGGATAAGAGGCGCCGGCTGCTGTCAACGTGACTCCGGCCTGCCCGGCAAGCTCGACCGTCCGTTTTGCGCATCCGTCGGAGACATTCAGGGAGATGAAGTAGCCTCCTTTCGGATGGCTCCAGAATGCAATGGAAGAATCCTGACCGATACCTTCCTCCAGTTTCTGAAGGACGATATCAAATTTGGGGCGCAGAAGATCAGCAAGTTTCTGCATATGAATCAGAATCTTTTCCGGCGTACCGAAAAACTGAACATGCCGGAGCTGATTCAGCTTGTCATGGCTGATCGTCTGGGCGGACATATGGCCCAGAAGCTCTTTTATATTGTCCGGACTTGCGGCGATCAGAGAAACACCGGCTCCCGGAAAGGTAATTTTTGAGGTAGAGAAAAAATAGTAGCACCGGTTTGGATGGCCGGCCTTTTCACAGGCTGTAAGGATATCTTTCAGCGGTACCTCTTCGTATATATGGTGGATTCCGTACGCGTTGTCCCAGAAAATCCGGAAATCATCCGCGGCTGTTTCCATGGAAGCAAGTTCCTCTACCACAGCATCGCTGTAGCAGACACCCTGCGGGTTGGAGTGCAGCGGGACACACCAGATGCCCTTGATCTGCTCGTCGTTTTTGACCAGTTCTTTCACCTGGTTCATATCCGGGCCGTCTTCCAGAAGACGGACAGGGATCATTTCGATGCCGAGTTCTTCGCAGATCCGGAAGTGGCGGTCGTAGCCTGGAACCGGGCATAAAAATCTGACGGTACGTCCCACGGTCCGATAATCGGCCCACGGCCTGTTTCCGCCTGTGCCGAACAAAAACAGGAAAGCCATTGTATCAAACATGAGATTTAAGCTGGCATTTCCTCCCATAATAATCTGATCTGCCGGTATACCGAGCAGATTCCCGAACAGCTTCCGGCATTCGGGGATACCCTGTAGGATCCCATAGTTTCTGGCATCGGTGCCGTCTTCCAATATACAGGAATCAGGGAGACGGAGAAGATCCATGGAAAGATCCAGCTGATCCGGGGCCGGCTTTCCGCGGGACATATTTAAATGAAGTCCCTTCGCCTGTTCCTGTCTGTATTCATTCCAAAGTGCAGACTGAAGATCTGTCAGTTTTTCTTTGGAGAGTGCTCTGAGAGATGTCATGATCGTTTTCCTCCTTGCTCTGCCCTCATTATAGAAACGGCCGGGAGAAAAAACAAATATTTATATTTGTATAAATTTTATAAAAGAAAATCTATAGCAGCCCATAGAATAATCGAAAAAATAGACAAAAAAATCAAAAATATTTTGAAATAATTAGACAAAACAGCTATGATATAAATAAACAGTTATAGAGACTATAGACGAGCTGTATTTGAAATCGGAGATGTCAGGGGATAAACTTTTAAGTAGAAGAGCAGAGAGGATGAGGAATTATGGAAGAGGAAAAAAAGAGGGAGCTTTGCCGCGAAATGATGACGCAGGATCCGAGACTTGCGAGAACAATCCTCACATATTTTGAAGAGGAAGATTTTCAGAGGATTTCTGATCATAAGACAGGAGGCGGAGTGATCGGCGGGAAGGCATGCGGATTTGTCCTGGTGGAGAAGATGATGGAGACACTTCTTGGCGAGTATGCAGACCGGTGGGAGCGCTGTCCCTCCTGGTTTGTGGGAACGGAGATTTTCTGCCAGGTACGGGACGGAAAAACGATCGAAACGTTCCGGGGAGAGTTTGAGAGGATCCTGAATTATTTTAACGGAGCACCGTATATCGTCCGTTCCAGCAGCCTGATGGAAGACGGGTATGACAATGCTTTTTTTGGAAAGTATGAGTCCGTTTTCTGCTCGAATCAGGGGACAGAAGAAGAGCGGATCCGGGAAATGCTGAACGCGGTTTCAAGAGTCTACGACAGTGTGAAGAATCAGGAAGCGGTGGAATACCGGAAGAAATGGCATCGGAAAGATCAGGAAGAGCAGATGGGGCTTCTGATTCAAAAGGCAGCGGGGACACAGATCGGAAGTCTGTATTTTCCGGCTGCTGCGGGGATGGGATGCTCCTACAATCCATACAAATGGATGGAACACATCAATCCGGAAGCAGGGATGCTCCGGCTGGTGGCAGGGCTTGGAACGAGAGCCGTAACCCGGACACCGGGGGATTATCCACGGCTGGTAGGCCTGGACTGCGCGCAGGGGAATCTCTGGGGAACGACAGGGGAAAAACACAAGTACTCTCAGCGTCAGGTGGATGTGATCGATCTGGATGCCCGTAAGATCTGTACGAAAAATCTGTCGGAGCTTCTGGATATCTTCCCGAAATCTTATCGTCGACTGCTTCTGGACCGGGATACGGATGCGGAAGAACTGCTTGCAAGACGGGGAGACTACCGGAAGATCTATTTTGCGGACTGTCAGGGACTGGTGGAAGACCGTACGTTTATCCGGATGATGAAAACGCTTCTGAAAAAACTGGAGGAGAATTACCGGCAGCCGGTGGATATCGAGTTTGCCGTGAATGCATCGGAAGATGGATGGAAAGTAACCCTTGTACAGTGCAGGCCGCTGCGTTCGGGAATTTCGGATCAGGTCAAGATCCCGAAAGATAAAGATGGAGAATTCCTGTTTGATGTGCGGCGGACTTCCATGCGGCGTTCCAAAGAGCAGAAGCTTGATTATATTGTCTGGGTGGATCCGCAGGCGTACTATGACTATCCATATAAGAAGAAACCGGATGTTGGGCATGTGATCGGAAAGATCAATCATTATCTGGAGGAGACGGAGGAGAAAGCACTCCTTCTGGCTCCCGGCAGAATCGGGACTTCGTCACCGGAACTTGGTGTTCCGGTTTCCTATGCGGATATCAGCAGTTTCGGAGCTATCTGTGAAGTGGCGTACGGGAAGGCAGGGTACCGGCCGGAACTTTCCTATGGAAGCCACATGTTCCAGAATCTGGTTGAGGCTGACGTTTACTACGGAGCGATCAACGAGAACAGCAAGACAAGAATCTACCGCCCGGAGATGCTTTCGGCCTGCCCGGAAGTGACAGAGAGATTAGCCGGAGAAACCGCGGCGGAACTGCTGCGGATAGTAAAAGTGTATGATGTGCGGGGACATGCGGTATTGTATCTGGATGCGGCGGATGGCAGAGCGGTGTGCCGGCTGGCGGAAAGCAAAAAAGAGAAGGAAGAATCATGAAGGAAAATACATTTGCAAACATGGAATATGTCTATGAAGTTTATAAAGAAGGAAGCTTTTCCAGGGCGGCGGCCAATCTTTACATTTCGCAGCCTGCTCTTAGTGCAACGGTAAAGAAGATTGAAAAGAAGATCGGAATGCCGCTGTTCGACAGAAGCACGGTGCCGATCCAACTGACGGAATGCGGGAAAAAATATATCAAGACGGCAGAAAAGATCATGGATCTGGAGGAGGAGTTTGAGTGTTATGTCGGGAATCTGAACGACATGCTCACAGGGCGCCTGAGTATCGGCGGGACCTATCTGTTTATCTCGTTTGTACTGCCGGGGATTATCAAGAAATTCCGTGAGAAATTTCCGCAGATCAAACTGAACCTTGTGGAAGCGCACACTTCCCAGATCGAGAAGAAGCTCTTTTCAGGGGAAGTGGATCTGATGCTGGATAACTATCCGATGGATGAGGAGATCTATGACAAGCGGTTTTTTATGAAAGAGAATCTGCTGCTTGCCGTGCCTGCTTCGTTTGAAAGCAACAAAGCGGCTCAGGCATGGGGTATGACATCGGATGATATCAAGCAGAATGTCCATATGCGTCCGGAAGTCTACGGTGTGGCGCTGAAACTGTTTGAGCAGGATCCGTTCCTCATGCTGCGGGCCCACAATGATACAAGAGAACGGGTGGAGGCAATCTGCAAACGGGCCGGATTTGTGCCGCGTGTGGCGTTTAAGATGGATCAGATTCTGTCTATCCTGGCATATACAGAACGGGAGATGGGGATCGCGATTGTAAGTGACACGGTAGTAAAAAGCCTTCCGTACAACCGGAATATTATATACTATAAAATTGATGATCCGGCAGCGCAGCGTAATGTATATTTTTATTACCGCAAAAATAAATATTTCACAAAGTGTATGGCAGAATTTATGAAAATTGCGGTGGAAGAAAAAGAATTATAAACATTCTGTTATGAAACATATAAAAGAAACAAATAATAAGAAGAAAAACAGTACCCGGAAAAAAGGAAAGTTTTCGGGCGCTGTTTTTTTGTGTGGGAAAGATATACAATTTATGGATACAAAGAGAAAATTATCAGTCAAAATAAAAGGGATTATAAGGGAATAGTTATATAAGTCATTCTGATTAGTTATTTGAAACTGATATTTATAAAAATTATAATGGAATCATGTGAAAAGCGCTTGAACGAAAAGGCAGGGAACTGCCGGAAAATCTAAAAGGAAGAGAGGATGAACCTCCGGTCTGTGGGAGAACGGGCGGACATGCGTACCACGGGCCGTATGAACATGATACAGCGGAAGGAATGTATCTTGCCGTGAGAGTGATCAAAGAAATTCTTTCCCTGTACGTAAAACAGTAGAAAGGTAGAAGAAATATGAAAACACAAGATAAGAAAATACAATGGTATGTCCTTGCATTTATGTCATTCTCTACCGTGTGGGGATTTGGAAATGTATTAAACGGATTTATCTATTTTAACGGAACGCAGGTAATGCTCAGCTGGATACTGATGTTTGCCCTGTACTTTATTCCGTATGCCCTGATGGTCGGAGAACTGGGCTCCGCTTTCAAGAACAGCGGAAGCGGTGTCAATTCCTGGATCTATGAGACAACAGGACCGAAGATCGCTTATTATGCAGGATGGACGTACTGGGCATGTCACATTACTTACATTGCCAGCAAGGGAAGCGGCGGGCTTAAAGCGCTGAGCTGGGCGATTTTCCGTGATCATGAGACCTATGATACGATTCCGACGGTTTATGTACAGCTTGCGACACTGGCAGTATTTCTGATCTGCTGCTATATTGCCAGCAGAGGTCTTAATCCATTGAAGAAGCTGACAACGATTGCCGGAACCAGCATGTTTGTCATGTCCCTTTTGTACATCGTAATGATGTTCGCTGCACCTGCGATTAACCCGGGCGCAGATTTTATCAGTCTGGATTTCAGTCTGGATAATTTGATTCCGAATTTTAATATGGGTTACTTCACAAGCCTTTCCATTCTGGTCTTTGCGGTAGGCGGATGCGAGAAAATTTCTCCTTATGTCAATAAAGTAAAAGATCCAAGTAAAGGTTTTCCAAAGGGAATTATCTTTATGGCGGTTATGGTGGCAGGATGTGCGATCCTTGGAACAATCGCCATGGGAATGATGTTTGATCCGGCGGTGATCAATGAAAGCCAGGAGACGTTTGATTCTTATGCCGCGAACGGTGCTTATTGGGCGTTCCAGCGTCTGGGCGAGTATTACCATGTGGGAGACTTGTTCCTGGTTCTTTATGCGCTCTGCAACATGATCGGACAGTTCGCAATTTTGATTTTAAGTATTGACGCACCTCTTCGTATGCTTCTTGATAACGAGAAGACAAAAGAATTCATTCCAAGCAAACTGTTGAAAAAGAACAAATACGGTGCGTTCAGCAATGGAATCTGGCTGGTGGTCATTCTTTCCGGCGCAATTATTTTGATCCAGACCGTGATGCCTGGAGCGGCATCCGTTCTTCAGCAGCTGACAAGATTGAATTCTGTCTGTATGCCGCTCCGTTATCTGTGGGTATTTGTAGCCTACATTGCGCTGCGGAGAGCGATCAAGCGTATTCCGGCAGAGTACCGGTTTGTGAAGAGCCAAAAGATAGCATATTTCTTCGGAGGCTGGTGTTTTGTTGTGACAGCGGCGTGCTGTATTATGGGAATGTACAGCAAAGATCCGATGACCATGGCGCTCAACATCATCACACCGATTGTTCTGACTGCACTTGGCCTGATCCTGCCAAAGATTGCAAAGCGGGAACGGGAGAAAGGAATGGTACAGGATGTATAATGAGATGATGGATACGCAGGTGTGCAAAGATGAGGCGCTGGAACTGGCAGCCTTTATCCAGAATTCGCCGACACCGTTTCATGCGGTGGAGCAGATGGCAGAGATTTTGAAGCGGGAGGGATTTCTCCCGCTGGCAGAATCCGAAAGATGGGAAATCCACAGAGGCGGGCGCTATTATGTGACCCGCAATCATTCCAGTATCCTGGCATTTGAGGTGGGAAACGACGTGCAGGACTACGGATTCCAGATTGCGGCGTCTCACAGTGATTCTCCCACATTCAAGGTAAAAGAACGTGCCGAAATGACAGTGAAAGGGCATTATACAAAGCTTAACACAGAAGGCTATGGTGGAATGCTCTGCGCACCGTGGTTTGACCGTCCGCTTTCTCTGGCGGGAAGAGCAGTCGTGCGCACAAAAGACGGAATACAGGAGCGTCTGGTGAAGATCGACAGAGATCTTCTGTTGATTCCGAGTCTTGCAATTCACATGAACCGTAAAGTCAATGAGGGACAGAAATTTAACCTTCAGGAGGATATGCTGCCTCTGTTGTCTGCCAGGGAACTGGAGCCGGATACGGTCAGGAAGCTGATCGCGGAGGAATTGCAGATAAGGCCGGAACATATTCTTGGAATGGATCTTTTCTTATATAACAGGATGAAACCTTCGATCTGGGGGCTGGAGGAAGAGTTCCTTTCCTGCCCTCAGCTGGATGACCTTCAATGCGCCTATGCATCTTTGAAAGGATTCCTGAAAGGGAAAAATCCGGGAGGCATCAATGTCTTTGCGTGCTTTGACAACGAGGAAGTGGGATCCGGGACCAAACAGGGTGCTGCATCCACGTTCCTGACAGATGTCCTGAAACGGGTCAACCGGGCCCTTGGAAAAGGGGAAGATGATTTCTGCCGGGCAGCTGCATCCAGCTTTCTTCTGAGCTGTGACAATGCACATGCTGTGCATCCGAATTACCCTCAGAAAACCGATGAGGGGAACTGTGCATATTTAAATGAGGGAATTGTTATTAAGTCCCATGCGGGACAGAAATATACAAGTGACGGCATCAGTACGGCGCTGTTTCAGGAAATCTGCCGGAAAGCGGGGGTGCCGGTACAGTATTTTGCCAACCGCTCTGACATGGCCGGGGGAAGCACGCTTGGCAATCTTGCCATGGCGCAGATGTCTATGAAAGCCGTTGATATCGGGCTCCCGCAGCTTGCCATGCATTCATCCTATGAGACTTCGGGAATCAAGGATCTTGTGTATCTGGAACAAGCGTCAGAAATCTTTTTCCGCACACAACTGCTGGAAGAGGCCGACGGTACCATCCGAATGACCATTCATGAATAAGCATTGAAATAAGTATAAGTATTGAAAAACAGGCATCGGCCGGGAATCAGACATCCCGGACCGTGCCTGCTTTTTGTTTAGCAGAAATTTCACAGTATCGGATCAGATTTCGTAGGTGCCTTTCTGAAGAAGCACATGATCTTCCAGCATACGCCTGCCGCCGGCAATGACCGTATGGATGGAAAGATCTTCTTCCAGAAGTAAAAGGTCTGCATCGGAGCCGGCACGGATACATCCTTTTTTCGGGAAGAGTTCCAGCGATCTGGCCGTGTTGGAAGTGGCAAAGCACAGAGCCTCTTCCAGAGGGAGCTGATATTCCTGGACGAGGACTTTGACCTCCTTCAGAACCGTATCTACCGGTGCGTATCCGATTGCAAGAAGACTGCCGGATTCATCATAAGTGGACCAGCTTCCCATTCCATCGGAACTTATGGTGATCTGCTCCATCGGGATACCACGTTCTCTGGACTCCATGATACAGGCGGCCGGGCGTCCGGCTCCGTCAATCCCGCAGGTCAGATCGATGAAGCCGCCCTGACGGGCAAACGCAAACGCTTCCTCCAGAAGCTCACGTTTACGGTTGACGTGGGTCGGATGAAAGATCTTGACCGGAATGGCTGTCTGTGCAAGTGCTTCCTGGACAGGTGCAAGACCGGACGGGGCATCGCCCATGTGAAGGACAACGATACCACATTTTCCGGAAAGCATCCCGGCGGTGCGAGCATCGCTCCCTAGCCGCATGAGCTCATTGACAGTGACGTTTGGCGCTCTGTGATCCGAAAGGGCGAGTTTCACCCCCAAAATCTCATCGATAAATACGAGATCTCTTTTGACGTCTCCGGTCAGAGTGACGGACGGAAAGCCATAGGAACCGGTGCAGGCATAGGTGCTGATTCCTTCTTCTTTCAGTGCTTTGACACGGGCAAGCAGATTTTCAACGCTTCTGGTAATTCCGTCTGTTCCGAGAAGACCGACTACAGTAGTAACACCGCCCCGAATCAGATCTGACAGGGAGACAGGAGGAACCTGAGTGTGAAAACTGCCTTCGCCGCCGCCTCCGGTGACGTGCACGTGCGGATCGATGATTCCGGGAATGAGCAGCTTTCCGGTTCCGTCAATCACATGACAGGATGGAAGCGGGAGAGAGATGCGGTCCTCTATGGCTTCGATCTGTCCTCCACAGACGAGTACATCTTTGATTCCGATAATGTGAGGTGTATAGACTTCTGCTTGTTTGATTAAAATCATGTTCAAATCCTCCGTCAGCCGCATCCGGAATCCGGATGCCGTTTTTTGCTTTATTCAGGATCATTGTACCATGAATGATGGAATCTGGGTATTATAGAAACCCGGAAGAAGATTTCTTGCATCATCTGATTTCAATATGATAGAATGAAGCTTAAATATGAAGAGGGGGCTATGAGAATGAAAATGGAACGATATCGGATCACAAAAGCCGCCTTCATTCCTGCTACGCGTGGGGTGTGCTGGCTGTCGTAGTAGTTTCGGCGGGATTTATGATTGCTTTTGGCAGTGAAAACTGGCAGAGCATGACGTTGGTTCTGACCTTGCTCCCTGCAGTAACATCTATTATGATGGCGGCTGCGCCGATTCCGGAACTGAAAGGAGAAAAAGAGGACTCCGGGGCATCAGGAGTGCTGCACAGCAGAACCGCGGTTTTGTATCTGATCTGCATTTTCTTTGCGGGAGCGTCGGAATCGACGATGAGCCAGTGGGCATCCAGTTATCTGGAAACGGCATTTGGAATTAATAAAACGATAGGCGACCTGCTTGGCCTGGCGCTTTTCGGAGCGGCGACCTTCTATCCGCAGATTGTCGGGGTGATCACAGACAGCGCCGTCAGAAGTGAAAATGTGACGGCCTTTGCGCAGCAGTTTGGATATACAGCGGAACAGTTTGGAATGAAAGCAGGAATGTGCTTTGCGGTACTGGCACCGTTTCTTGGGAGCCTGCTGTTTTACAGAGCGATGAAAATCCCGTCAAAAACAGAAGAATAAAAATTAGCAAAAAATATTGACAACCATGAGTATATATGGTATTGTTACGAAGTAACTGCCGAAGACAGTAGGTGCCGGACGGCATAAGGATCAAAACGCCTACCGAGGAAGACAAAATTCTTTACTTGAATGTTGACCTCTCTGTCTTTTTGCAGAGAGGTTTTTTTCTGGCAGCTCACAAATACTACAAGGAGGTGCGTTAATCGTGGCAAAAGTGGAATTAAAACAGCCAATCGTGCAGGCGATCGCTGATGACATCAAGGATGCACAGTCAGTTGTCATTGTTGACTACCGTGGACTTACAGTAGCACAGGACACAGAACTGCGTAAACAGTTAAGAGAAGCAGGTGTCATTTACAAAGTCTGCAAGAACACAATGATGAAAAGAGCTTTTGAAGGTACGGATTTCGCAGGTCTGGAAGAATACCTGGAAGGACCGAGCGCAATGGTTGTATCTAAAGACGATGCTACAGCTCCGGCAAGAATCATCTGCAAGTTCGCCAAGACAGCAGAGGCTCTGGAAGTAAAAGCCGGTGTAGTAGAAGGAACTGTTTACGATGCAGCAGGAATCACAGAACTTTCCAAGATTCCTTCAAGAGAAGAGCTCCTTTCCAAATTGCTTGGAAGCTTACAGTCACCTATCACAAATCTTGCTCGTGTACTTAATCAGATCGCTGAACAGGGTGGAGCAGAGGCGTGCGAGGCAGCAGCAGAGGAAGCTCCGGCAGAAGAACCAGCTGAAACACCAGCTGAGTAATTGATTCAGAATCATTGATTCAAGAGAACGAAACCGATACAAAATATGGAGGTAAATAAAATGGCAAAATTAACAACAGCTGAATTTATTGAAGCTATCAAAGAATTATCTGTATTAGAATTAAACGATTTAGTAAAAGCATGTGAAGAAGAATTTGGTGTATCCGCAGCAGCAGGTGTTGTTGTAGCAGCAGCAGGCGGAGAAGCAGCAGCAGCTGAAGAAAAGACAGAGTTCGATGTAGAACTTGTTTCTGCAGGTGCTTCCAAAGTTAAAGTAATCAAAGTTGTTCGTGAAATCACAGGACTTGGATTAAAAGAAGCAAAAGACCTTGTTGACAACGCTCCGAAGGTAGTAAAAGAAGCTGTATCCAAAGAAGAAGCTGAAGAAATCAAAGCTAAACTCGAAGGAGAAGGCGCTGAAGTTAACGTTAAATAATTTCGTTGATGGAATGATGATGGCAGGATTCGCAGGAATCCTGCCATTTTTTGTTTAACAGGAAGCTTCGTTTCCTGCAAATGATAGATGTTCCCTTTCTGAGCATGGGTGAACAGAAATAAATTGTGCAAAATATATATTTTTCACCAGTTGTAATAAGATTAATTGTGCATTATAATAAATGGCATGGAGATGATTTCTCTTTGGGATGAAAGAGAAATATCATATGACAGTA
Source organism: Pseudoflavonifractor sp. BSD2780061688st1 E11 (assembly GCF_005844125.1). Taxonomy (NCBI): domain Bacteria; kingdom Bacillati; phylum Bacillota; class Clostridia; order Eubacteriales; family Oscillospiraceae; genus Pseudoflavonifractor; species Pseudoflavonifractor sp. BSD2780061688st1 E11. The sequence continues at coordinate 40,896 of NZ_SPHM01000020.1, read as the reverse complement.
TGGGATCAAGGAGGAAAAAGACATGATAATCACAGCGGAACATCTGATTACCGGAGACGGAAGCACCGTGCTTGAGAAGGCGGCAGTGCTGATCGGAAAGGATGGCAAAATTGCAAAAGTAGGGAAGAAGGAAGGATTGACTGCCCAATATCCGGAGGAAGAAGTCAAAGATTATGGGGAGGCAACAATTTTGCCGGGACTTACCGATATGCATGCACATCTGGGATACTGGTTCAGCCAGCCGGACAGCTTCAACTATAATGATCAGATGATTATGATGTATGCACTTCAGCATGCGCAGGCGGCATTTACGAAAGGAATCACAAGTGTCAGAGACTGCTATTCTCCGCACGGAGTGTGCAAGACATTGAAACTTGCGGAGGAGAAAGGATTTATCACGATTCCCCGTATCACGCATGTGGGAGAAGGTATGTGTATGACGGGTGGACACTGCTGGGATGAAGTTGTTGAAGTGGATGGACCATGGGCAATCCGCAAAGAGATCAGAAAGCAGAGAAGAGATGGAGCGGAATGGATCAAACTGCTTACAAGCCACCGTTCCCATATTCCGGAGTACACCCAGGAAGAATTAGATGCGGCGGCAGATGAGTGCCACAGAAGAGGAATCAAATGTGTTGTTCACGCGGGAACTCATCCATCGATTCAGATGTGTATTGATGCCGGGTTCGATACGATTGAACACGGAACATTCCTGACAGTAGAGCAGGCGCAGCAGATGAAAGAAAAGGGAATTGCGTGGACGCCGACGATTTTTGCCTATACATATTTATATGAAGTGTGCAAGAAGAACATCGAGGAGGGAAACGCGGATGTATTCAATGATCCGGTTGCCGCAAAAGAGCAGAGGGATTATCAGTTCTATGAGCCGGCATATGAAGCCTACCGTGATCATTTTAAAGAGCTTTATGATACAGGTGTGACGGTCTGCACCGGAAGCGATATGGTAATGTACGGTGCTCCGGTTCTTCCAATCGCTCAGGAAATGGAGCTGATGGTAAAATACGGAATCACTCCGGTACAGGCGATTCAGACATCAACAGCAAACCCTGCAAAAGTTCTCGGAAGAGAAGATGAACTTGGAATGATTAAAGAAGGTCTGCTGGCAGACATTCTTGTAGTAGACGGAGATCTGAGCAAAGACATCTCCTGTGTTTATAATGTCAATACGGTATACCTTGGTGGAAAAACCGTATATTCACAGGGAGTAAGATTTGTATAAATCAGCCCTGGAATAGAAGAGTTCCTGTAGATTCTGACAGGGAATAATATAAGAAAGTGAAAAATCCCCTTCGGAAATGACCGCGCCGCTGGTGTGCGGATTCCCGGAGGGGATTTTTTGTATTGAGAAACTTGTTTCGCCTTGTTTAGTTTTCGATGCCGGCCAGCTGTTTCATTTTATCGTATGTAAAGTGGTTGAAGACGGCAATCGTGCGTCCCACTCCGATCATGGCAAGAATCGTGCCGACGCCGATGCCTATCAGATGCCCGGCGAAAGTGAGGCTTAATGTGATTGTGATGGAAATATTGAGCACATCGAAGCAGTTTTTGGTAAAGCCGACGCTTTTGTGTGCCGTATCTGCGATGGCCTGAACAATTCCATCACCTGGATTTGGTACGATGCGCATATTCAGGGACATGGCGGCTCCGATCCCGGTTAGAATGATTGCGATGACCAGAACGATGACGCGAAATGCCATTTCTCCTGCACTGCTTTCTGAACCGGAGTAAAGAGCCGGGATCAAAGCGGAGAATGCATTGAGAAACCGCGTAAAAATGAGGCTTAAAGGGATCTGGAGAATGTCCATCAGGAAAATCAGCTTCCGGTCACGCTTTCCTGCCTGGGACAGTGCGCCGTGTGATTCTTCTACATAGCGGTGTTCTCTTATGAGATGAAGAATAAGTTCGATGACCACAAAGAGGGAATAGAGAGCAAGAGTCATGTTGCCGAAATTATGTCCGGAGATGACTGCCGTGCTGTAAGCGACTGAGATAATAGGTGAGACTCCGAGCCCTGTCTTGGTGTTCAAGGTCAGACCCAGTGCGAGCACCAGAAGACCGATGATATAGAACAGTACACGGAAGAACGTAGATTGTTTCATGAAAATTCCTGCCTTCCTTCTAAGAAATGCTGCCATAAATCTGGCAGCATTTCTATTTTAGAGGTATTGGCAGGCATTTGTCAAGGACCTTCTTTAATTCTGCAGCGGATTTCTGAAGTTTTTCTTTTTCCTCCTGACTCAGCGGGATTTCCAGTACCTGTTCGGCGCCTTTTGCGGAGACAATGGTAGGAACACTGATGCACAGATCCGTGAGCCCGTATTCTCCCTCCATCAGACTGGAAACCGGGAGCACGGAATGCTCGTTGCGGATAATGCTCTCCGCGATCCGGCTCACCGCCATGGCAACACCGTAGTAGGTGGCGCCTTTCCGCTCGATGATTTCGTAAGCGCTGTCCCGCACGGTCCGGTAAATCCGGTCCATGGCCTCATCATGCTCGTAGTGGCCGCGGAGCTCGCAGAAATCATTGATGCCGATACCGGAGACATTGGCGCTGCTCCAGACGGCAAGCTCGCTGTCGCCGTGTTCACCGATAATATAGGCGTGAACGCTTCGGCTGTCCACATTGAGATGCTCGCTTAAGAGGTAGCGGAAACGGGCGGAATCAAGCACGGTGCCGCTTCCGAGGACCCGTTCTTTTGGGTAGCCGGAAATTTTGAGGGCGGCGTAGGTGAGGATGTCCACCGGATTTGCCACGATCAGCAGGATTCCTTCAAAATTTCTCTTTGTGATTTCGGGAATGATGGATTTGAAAATAGCTACATTCTTGTGGACGAGATCCAGTCTTGTCTCACCGGGTTTCTGGTTGGCGCCCGCTGTAATGATAATCAGCGAACAGTCGCTGATGTCGTCGTAACTTCCGGCGTAAATTTTCATAGGGGAAGTAAACGGCCGGCCGTGACTCAAATCCATGGCTTCGCCTTCTGCTTTGGCATGGTTGGCATCGATCAGAACCAGCTCTGAAAATAATCCTTTGTGTACCAGGCTGAATGCGGATGAAGCTCCGACAAATCCGCAGCCGATGATAGCGGCTTTTCTAATATTTATCATATCTGTTTCCTCCAAATAATTGTAATTCTAAAAAAATAGTAACAATTCTTGTTATCAACATAGCATAATATATGGAGAATTACAAGGGGTGAAAAAAATAAAAATTTTTCTTGACACGTGGAATGTGCTTGTGATACAATAAAATGCACTATTGTGGGAAGATGGGCTGTGAAGAGAGCAGAAAATGCTTGAATTTCCCGCAATAAACTATGAAAACTGGTGATTTTCACGAGAATAATAATACAAGGAGTGAAACGTCAATGGAGAAAAACAGAATTCGTCCCATGAAAAGCGGAAGAAGTTCCCGGATGACCTATTCCAGACAAAAAGAAGTTCTTGAGATGCCAAATCTGATTGAGGTTCAGAAAGATTCCTATCAGTGGTTCCTCGACGAGGGCTTGAAAGAAGTGTTCGACGACATTTCGCCGATTACGGATTACAGCGGACAGCTGAGCCTGGAATTTGTCGATTTTACATTATGCGAAGATGATGTGAAGTATACGATCGAGGAATGCAAAGAGCGGGATGCGACTTATGCAGCGCCTTTGAAAGTAAGGGTAAGGCTTTATAATAAGGAAACGGATGAGATCAACGAACACGAGATCTTTATGGGCGATCTGCCTATTATGACGAAGACAGGTACTTTTGTCATCAATGGTGCGGAACGTGTCATCGTAAGCCAGCTTGTACGTTCGCCTGGCATTTACTACGGAATCGCACATGACAAAATCGGTAAGCAGCTCTATTCCTGTACCGTGATTCCGAACCGTGGTGCATGGCTGGAATATGAGACAGACTCTAATGACGTTTTCTATGTAAGGGTAGACAGAACAAGAAAGGTGCCGATCACCGTGCTGATCCGTGCGCTTGGCGTGGGCACCAATCCGGAGATCATCGAAATGTTCGGCGAAGAGCCGAAGATTCTTGCAAGTTTCGGCAAAGATACTGCTGAAAACTATCAGGAAGGTCTCCTCGAACTTTACAAAAAGATCCGTCCGGGCGAGCCGCTTGCAGTAGACAGTGCGGAAAGCCTGATTACAAGCATGTTCTTCGATCCAAGAAGATATGACCTTGCAAGAGTCGGACGTTACAAATTTAATAAGAAATTACTCCTTAAGAACAGAATCACAGGACATGTTCTTGCAAGAGAAGTGTTCAGTCCATTGACAGGCGAGATCCTGGCGGAAGCAGGAACGGAAGTGACAAGGGAGCTTGCCGATACGATTCAGAACAATGCGGTGCCGTTTGTATGGATCAGCCGTGAGGGCGAGGACAGGGACATCAAAGTCCTTTCCAATATGGCGGTAGATCTCAAAGAGGTGACCGGCATTGAGCCAAAAGAAGTAGGAGTTTCCGAGCTTGTGTATTACCCGGTTCTTGCAGATCTGATGGAAGAAGCGGCAGGCGATACAGAAGAGCTCAAAGAAGCAGTCAGAAAGAATCTCCATGAGCTTGTTCCGAAGCATATCACAAAGGAGGACATTTTTGCGTCCATCAACTACAACATGCATCTGGAATACGGCCTTGGAAATGACGATGATATCGACCATCTGGGCAACAGACGTATCCGTGCGGTAGGAGAACTTCTCCAGAACCAGTACCGGATCGGACTTTCCCGTCTGGAAAGAGTTGTCCGTGAAAGAATGACAACACAGGATCTGGAAGGTATCTCACCACAGTCTCTGATCAACATCAAACCGGTGACCGCGGCGGTGAAGGAGTTCTTCGGTTCCTCACAGCTGTCCCAGTTCATGGATCAGAACAATCCGCTTGGCGAGCTGACACACAAGAGACGTCTTTCCGCACTTGGACCGGGAGGTCTTTCCAGAGACCGTGCAGGATTCGAGGTGCGAGACGTTCACTATTCCCATTACGGAAGAATGTGCCCGATCGAGACGCCTGAAGGTCCGAACATCGGTCTGATCAACTCTCTTGCAACTTACGCAAGAATCAATAAATATGGTTTTGTCGAGGCTCCGTACCGGAAGATCGACAAGAGCGATCCGGAAAATCCGGTCGTAACAGACGAAGTTGTCTACATGACAGCAGACGAAGAGGACAACTACCACGTAGCACAGGCGAACGAACCGCTGGATGCAGAAGGACATTTTGTGAGAAAGAATGTATCCGGTCGTTACCGTGAAGAGACACAGGAATACGAGAGAAGCAAATTTGACTACATGGACGTGTCTCCGAAGATGGTATTCTCCGTTGCTACAGCGCTGATTCCTTTCCTGGAAAACGATGATGCCAACCGTGCGCTGATGGGATCCAACATGCAGCGTCAGGCAGTACCGCTTCTGACAACAGAGGCTCCGGTAGTCGGTACAGGTATGGAAGAGAAATCCGCGGTAGACTCCGGTGTCTGCGTCGTTGCAGAGGAAGCAGGCGTTGTAGAAAGAGCTGCTTCCACAGAGATCATTATCCGTCAGGACGACGGCGTGAAGAAGACTTACAAGCTGACCAAGTTCTTACGAAGCAACCAGTCCAACTGTTACAACCAGAGACCGATTGTATTCAAGGGCGACAGAGTGGAGAAGGGAGAAGTCATCGCAGACGGACCGTCCACATCCAACGGTGAGATGGCTCTTGGTAAGAACCCGCTGATCGGATTCATGACATGGGAAGGATATAACTACGAGGATGCCGTTCTCTTAAGCGAGCGCCTTGTTCAGGATGATGTATATACATCCGTTCATATAGAAGAATATGAGGCAGAAGCACGTGACACGAAGCTGGGACCGGAAGAGATTACACGGGATATCCCGGGTGTCGGTGATGATGCACTTAAAGACCTGGATGAAAGAGGAATCATCCGTATCGGTGCGGAAGTACGTGCCGGCGATATCCTTGTCGGAAAGGTTACTCCGAAAGGAGAGACGGAGCTGACAGCAGAAGAGCGTCTGTTAAGAGCGATCTTCGGTGAGAAAGCCCGCGAAGTCAGAGATACTTCTCTGAAAGTACCGCATGGTGAATATGGTATTGTCGTAGATGCCAAAGTATTCACAAGAGAAAACGGAGACGAACTTTCTCCGGGAGTTAACCAGGCAGTGCGCATTTACATTGCCCAGAAGAGAAAGATCTCTGTAGGAGATAAAATGGCCGGACGTCACGGAAACAAGGGTGTCGTTTCCCGTGTGCTCCCGGTAGAGGATATGCCGTTCCTTCCAAACGGACGTCCGCTTGATATCGTGCTGAACCCGCTTGGTGTGCCTTCCCGTATGAACATCGGACAGGTACTTGAGATTCACCTGAGTCTTGCGGCAAAAGCACTTGGATTTAATGTGGCAACTCCGGTATTCGACGGAGCAAACGAAAATGACATTATGGATACACTTGACCTGGCGAACGATTATGTAAATCTTTCCTGGGAAGAGTTTGAAGAAAAGCATAAAGAGGAGCTTCTTCCTGAAGTAATGCAGTATCTCTATGACAACAGGGAACACAGAAAGCTGTGGAAAGGCGTGCCGATTTCCAGAGACGGTAAAGTACGCCTGAGAGACGGACGTACAGGTGAGTACTTCGACAGCCCGGTTACGATCGGACACATGCATTACCTGAAACTGCACCACCTTGTTGATGACAAGATCCATGCACGTTCCACAGGTCCTTACTCCCTCGTTACACAGCAGCCGCTCGGTGGTAAAGCACAGTTCGGTGGACAGCGTTTCGGAGAGATGGAGGTATGGGCACTGGAGGCATACGGTGCGTCCTACACCCTGCAGGAGATCCTGACAGTGAAATCCGATGATGTGATCGGCCGTGTGAAGACATACGAAGCCATCATCAAAGGAGACAACATTCCGGAGCCGGGTATTCCGGAGTCCTTCAAGGTACTTTTAAAAGAGCTTCAGTCTCTCGGACTGGATGTACGTGTGCTCAGAGAAGACAATACAGAAGTCGAGATCATGGAAACATCTGATTACGGTGAGACGAACTTAAATGCAATCATTGAAGGAGACAGAAGGTATTCCAACGACAGGGAGTCCTACGGTGAGCATGGTTTCTCACAGCAGGAATTCCAGGGAGAAGAATTAGTTGACATCGAAGAAGGACAGGATGAAGAAGAACTGGATTTTAACGACGAAGACTTTACGATTGATTTTGACGAAATGTCAGATGAAGAATAGAAAGGGGTGCCGTAATGACGGGAAACAATAATGAAGCGACGTATCAGCCGATGACCTTTGATGCGATCAAGATCGGGCTGGCATCACCTGAAAAGATTCTGGAGTGGTCAAGAGGCGAGGTAACAAAGCCGGAGACCATCAACTACAGAACTTTAAAGCCGGAACGCGACGGGCTGTTCTGCGAACGTATTTTCGGACCAAGCAAGGACTGGGAATGTCACTGTGGTAAATATAAGAAAATCCGTTATAAAGGTGTGATCTGTGACCGCTGCGGTGTTGAGGTTACGAAATCTGCAGTACGCCGTGAGCGTATGGGGCATATCGCACTGGCGGCTCCGGTATCCCATATCTGGTATTTTAAAGGAATCCCGAGCCGGATGGGACTGATTCTCGACCTTTCTCCGAGAACACTGGAGAAAGTACTGTACTTTGCTTCCTACATTGTACTCGATAAAGGGGAGACAGATTTACAGTACAAACAGGTGCTCTCCGAACAGGAATATCAGGAAGCAAGAGAAAAATGGGGAAGCGCATTCCGTGTCGGCATGGGCGCGGAAGCGATTCAGGAACTGTTAAAGAATATTGATCTGGAAAAGGAATACCATGAGTTAAGAGACGGACTCGAAGGAGCGACCGGACAGAAACGTGCAAGAATCGTAAAACGTCTGGAAGTTGTGGAAGCGTTCCGTGAATCCGGAAACAAACCGGAGTGGATGATCATGACGGTCATCCCGGTTATTCCGCCGGATCTGCGTCCGATGGTTCAGCTTGATGGAGGACGTTTTGCAACATCTGACTTAAATGACCTTTACAGAAGAATCATCAACCGTAACAACCGTCTGAGAAGACTTCTGGAGCTTGGAGCCCCGGATATCATCGTAAGAAACGAAAAGAGAATGCTTCAGGAAGCAGTTGACGCCCTGATCGACAACGGCCGCCGCGGCCGTCCGGTTACAGGACCGCGAAACCGTGCCCTGAAATCTCTTTCCGATATGTTAAAAGGAAAGTCCGGACGTTTCCGTCAGAACCTGCTCGGAAAACGTGTTGACTATTCCGGACGTTCCGTTATCGTAGTAGGACCGGAACTGAAGATCTATCAGTGCGGTCTGCCGAAAGAAATGGCAATCGAGCTGTTCAAACCGTTCGTAATGAAAGAGCTTGTTGCAAACGGTACAGCACACAATATCAAAAACGCAAAGAAAATGGTGGAAAGACTTCAGACAGAAGTCTGGGATGTCCTGGAAGATGTCATTAAAGAGCATCCGGTTATGCTGAACCGTGCCCCTACACTGCACAGACTTGGTATCCAGGCATTCGAGCCGATTCTTGTAGAAGGAAAGGCAATCAAGCTTCACCCGCTCGTATGTACAGCGTTCAATGCCGACTTCGACGGTGACCAGATGGCGGTTCATCTTCCGCTTTCCGTAGAAGCACAGGCAGAGTGCCGTTTCCTTCTCCTTTCACCGAACAACCTTCTGAAACCTTCAGACGGAGGTCCGGTAGCCGTTCCTTCACAGGATATGGTACTTGGTATCTACTACCTGACACAGGAAAGACCAGGTGTGAAAGGTGAAGGCAAGTTCTTCAAGAGCGTAAACGAAGCAATCCTTGCCTACGAAAACCAGGTAATCACACTGCACTCACGGATCAAGGTACGTGTCTCCAAGACAATGCCGGACGGAACTGTGAAGTCGGGAACAGTAGAGTCCACACTGGGACGGTTCCTCTTCAACGAAATCATTCCGCAGGATCTCGGATTCGTGGATAGAACCGTAGAAGGAAATGAGCTTCTTCTGGAAGTCGATTTCCATGTCGGCAAGAAGCAGTTAAAGAAGATCCTGGAAAAGGTTATCAATACACATGGTGCATCTGCAACAGCAGAAGTACTTGATAACGTAAAATCCATCGGATACAAGTTCTCTACGAGAGCTGCTATGACAGTATCCATCTCCGATATGACCGTTCCGCCGCAGAAGCCGCAGATGATCCAGCAGGCACAGGATACGGTAGATAAGATCACAAGAAACTTCAAACGTGGTCTCATCACAGAGGAGGAGCGTTACAAAGAAGTCGTTGAGACATGGAAGGCAACTGACGATGCCCTGACAGAGGCACTGCTTTCCGGTCTGGATAAATACAACAATATCTTCATGATGGCGGATTCCGGAGCCCGTGGTTCTGACAAGCAGATCAAACAGCTTGCCGGTATGCGTGGTCTGATGGCAGATACGACCGGACGTACGATCGAGCTGCCGATCAAGTCCAACTTCCGTGAAGGTCTGGACGTACTGGAATACTTCATGTCCGCCCATGGAGCTCGTAAAGGTCTGTCCGATACGGCGCTTCGTACAGCCGATTCCGGTTACCTGACTAGACGTCTTGTAGACGTTTCTCAGGAACTTTCTATCCGCGAAGTAGACTGCGTGGAGAAGGGAGAAGAAATCCCGGGAATGTATGTCAAGGCATTTACGGACGGAAATGAAGAGATTGAAAGCCTTCAGGAGCGTATCACAGGACGTTATTCCTGCGAGACGATCTGCGACAGAGAAGGCAATGTGATTGTCAAAGCAAATCACATGATCACACCAAAACGTGCGGCTGCGATCGTAACAAAAGGTGTGGATGAAAACGGCAACGAGATCAAAAAGGTGAAGATCCGTACCATCCTGACATGTAAATCCCATCTGGGTGTCTGCGCAAAATGTTACGGTGCCAACATGGCAACAGGAGAGCCGGTACAGGTCGGCGAGGCAGTCGGAATCATCGCTGCCCAGTCCATCGGTGAGCCTGGTACACAGCTTACCATGCGTACCTTCCATACAGGTGGTGTTGCCGGTGACGATATCACACAGGGTCTTCCTCGTGTCGAAGAGCTTTTCGAGGCAAGAAAGCCGAAGGGACTTGCAATCATTACAGAGTTCGCCGGAAAAGCAACGATCAACGATACAAAGAAGAAACGTGAGATCATCGTTACCAACAATGAGACAGGGGAATCCAAGGCATACCTCATTCCGTACGGTTCCAGAATCAAGATTCAGGACGGCGTGGAACTGGAAGCCGGAGACGAGCTTACAGAAGGTAGTGTCAACCCGCACGATATCCTGAGAATCAAAGGTCTGCGTGCTGTACAGGATTACATGATCCAGGAAGTGCAGAGAGTATACCGTCTCCAGGGTGTAGATATCAACGATAAGCACATCGAAGTCATTGTGCGTCAGATGCTGAAGAAAGTCCGTATCGAGGAGAACGGAGATTCCGAATTCCTTCCGGGCACTATGGTAGACGCCCTTGAGTTCGAAGACAGAAATAAAGAACTCGTGGCTGAAGGTAAAGAGCCGGCAACAGGAGAACAGATCATGCTTGGTATTACCAAGGCGGCACTTGCTACAAACTCCTTCCTGTCCGCAGCTTCCTTCCAGGAGACAACAAAAGTCCTCACAGAAGCAGCCATCAAAGGAAAAGTCGATCCGCTGATCGGTCTGAAAGAGAACGTTATCATCGGTAAACTGATTCCGGTTGGTACCGGTATGAGCAAATACCGCAATATCAAGCTGAATACAGATGCGATGATCGAAGCTCAGAAAGAAGAAGAGGCACGCCTCCGCAGAGAAGCTGAAGAAAAGGAAAATGCAAAAGAAGACGAGAAAGCAGAATCCGAAGCAGCTGAGGAGGATACAGAGATTCTTGGTGCAGATCTGGATCTGACAGAAGAACCGGAAGCGGAAATAGCTGAAGAGACGGCAGAGGAAGTTTCCGAAGAAACATCCGAAGAGGAAAGCCAGGAGACAGAAACAGAAGAATAAGAACGATCTGTAGAATAGTTTACTCAGGTAAAGAACAGGCGCCCTGCGGGAAATCCCGCAGGGCGCTTATATTTTGACCCTGTAAAGCAAGTATCGGGTATTTCGCCGTTTTCAAATTCGTGCTATACTATAGGGTAAAGACAAAAGAAAAAGGGAAAGGATGATGAAAAATGAATCAGTTTCAAGGATTAACAACAGATGATATTTCAGGCTTTGAGGAGAAGTATGCGGGCAGTGCGCTCTGCCGTGCGATGACGAACGCGCTTTATAAACATTCGGTAAAGGATGCGGCTTTCTGTCATGCGGGACTTGCCTCCTCACAGTATGCGTTTTCGATTGATATTCCGACGCTTCCGGTGACGAATCAGAAATCCAGCGGACGGTGCTGGATTTTCTCTGCACTGAATGTGCTGCGAGAAGTAACAGCGAAGAAATGTAATCTGGATAAATTTGAGCTTTCTCAGAACTATACGGCATTCTGGGACAAGTTTGAAAAGGCAAATTACATGCTTGAGAGCATTATTGATCTGGCGGACCGTCCGACAGATGACCGGACTGTATGCCACATTCTCTCTGAAGGCGTAGGAGACGGAGGACAGTGGGATATGTTTGTCAACCTTGTGGAAAAGTACGGGGTTGTTCCGAAGAGTGCAATGGAGGAGACGTATCAGAGCAGCAATACAGGAGCGATGAACGCCCTTCTGAATTCCAGACTGCGCCTGTGTGCGGAAAAACTTCGTGAGACAGTCAGAAGCGGAGGAGACGTGCAGGGAGAAAAGAAAGCGATGATGTCTGAGATTTACAGTTTCCTGTGCATGTGCTTCGGAAATCCGCCGAAGAAATTTGACTTTGAATATGTGGATAAGGATAAGAAATACCATGTAGTACGTGACCTGACACCAAAATCATTCTATGAAGAATATGTGGGACTGAAGCTTCGTGAAGATTATGTCAGCATCATCAATTCACCTACCGAAGATAAACCGTTTGGAAAGAGCTACACCGTTGACTATCTTGGAAATGTCGCAGAAGGTGCGCCGGTGCGTTACTACAATCTGCCGATGGACACGCTGAAAAGCCTGATTATCCGTCAGCTTTCTGACGGCGAGGTCGTTTGGTTCGGAAGTGATGTCGGCAAATACGGAGAACGCGACAGGGGACTCTGGTGCACGGAGTGCTATGATTTTGAAGGTACCTACGGCATGCAGTTTGATATGGAAAAAGGTGCCGGACTGGACTACCGGGAAAGCGCAATGAACCATGCGATGGTGATTACCGGCGTAGATCTGGACGAAGAAGGCAATGCACGGAAATGGAAAATCCAGAACAGCTGGAGTGATGAGCACGGGGAAAAAGGATACTATCTGATGAGTGCGGACTGGTTTGACCGGTATGTATACCAGGCAGTGATCAATAAAAAATATTTGACAAAAGAGCAGCTTGAGGAAGCGGCCGGGGAACCGGTTCATCTGAATCCGTGGGATCCGATGGGAACACTGGCACAGTAACATAATTCAAAGAATAGATTCAGGAGGAAAGAACAATGGCGGTTACACGTGATCAGGCATACGAGATTTTACATAAATACATGGAAGGAGAACGCTATCTGGAGCATTCTTATGCAGTGGAGGCGATCATGCGGGGAGTCGCAGAGAAGCTTGATCCTGAAGAAGTAGAATACTGGGGCGTGGTGGGGCTCCTTCATGATCTGGATGAGGAACATTGTGAATGGAAGGAGCACCCGGAGACCCATGGACCGACATCTGTCGAAATCCTGAAAAAAGAAGGAATTGATGATCCGGTGCTGTTTGACGCCATTTGTGCCCACAATCCGGAAAGCGGCGTGAAAGCAAAAACAAAACTTCAGTATGCGATTCTTGCATCCGATCCGATGAGTGGTTTTTTGAAAGCCATTGCTCAGATCTATCCGGATAAAAAGATTGCAAGCGTCAAACATAAATCTGTGCTCAAACGTTTCCGTGAGCTTCGGTTTGCAGCCGGTGCCAACCGCGACTATATGGAAGCGATTGAATTTACGGGCATGGATTTTGACGAATTTATCGACATTGCACTGGAAGCAATGCGCGGTATTGCGGACCGGATCGGATTGTAGGAGCAGGCAGATGGTATTTGAAAATATGCTGACGATGCAGGGGATGATGTTCTTCTTTGTGATCGTTGGATTTATCGTAAGAAAAAGAGGAATAGTAGGCACGACAGGAAGGTTGAACATGGTGGATCTGTGTCTGTATGTGCTGCTGCCGTTTAACATTTTTCATGCGTTTCTTGTACAGCCACATCATGATGTCTGGAAGCCGGTTGTCATGACGGTGCTGTTATCCGTGCTGTATAATATGATATCTGTGGCGTCAGCGTTTCTGTTGTACAAAAAAACAGATGAGGAAAAGAGAAAGCCGCTCCGGTACGGGACGATTGTTTCTAACGGCGGCTTTCTGGGAAATCCGGTAATTGAAAGTATTTACGGGACGTCCGGGCTTTTGTATGCGTCAGTCTTCATGCTCCCGGTCCGGGTGGTCATGTGGTCGGTTGGCGTCTCCTGCTTTCTGCCGGGCCGGAAAAAGAATGTGCTGAAAAAGGTTGTCACTCATCCCTGCATTGTGTCAATTTATCTGGGGCTGATCGTTATGCTGCTTCCAGTATCCTGGCCGGACTTTTTTACCCGGGCGGTGGAAGGCTTAAGCAGCGCCAATACACCCATGAGTATGATGCTGATCGGAATGATGCTTGCGGAGATGGATCCAAGAGGATTGATTGACCGTACCATGGTATTTTATGCGGCAGTCCGCCTTGTATTGATCCCGGCGGTTGTCTTTGCTCTGACAGCCTTTCTTCCGGTGGATCCGGTGCTGCGGGGGATTACCGTAATCATGGCCGGAATGCCGGCGCCTGTCACAACAGCACTTCTTTCTTCCAAGTACCACGGGGATGAACGGTACGCGACAGGGATGATTTTCCTCAGTACCCTGTTGTCGCTTCTGACACTTCCGCTTTGGTGCCTGGCACTTGGCTAAAGAGGAAAAAGCATAGAAAAAAGCGATAAATAAAAAGAAATTGTCTATAAAATAACTGTCAAAATATTAACTGATAAGTTTATTTTTTAACACTTGACTCTGGAGTGTGTGAATTTTATAATAACTTTAAAGTTGAATGATGAACCTGTGAGATACCACTATGGCGCAGTGTGCGGCGCGGAAATGATAGCCGGAGCCGAAGGGGCATGCAAGAAACTCTCAGGCAAAAGGAACAGGTTCGGACAACACTCTGGAGAACAATATGATTGTACCGAAGAAGTAATCTGGCGTGTAGCACAGCACTGCTGGATAATCTTTCAGGTAAAAGGACAGAGGCAGATGAAAGGACTTCTCATGATGGAGAAGTTACTTGATCTGCTTTTTTTGTTGCCCCGGATTTTCGGCCGGAATCCGTATCGACAGAAAAAGCAAGAATATTGATTTGAGGAGGAAATACGTATGAGTATGGTAGGAGATGTTACGAACTACATCAAAGAGTACGATCCGGAAGTCGGCGGGGCTCTGGAACAGGAACTTGGAAGGCAGAGAAGAAATCTGGAGCTGATCGCATCGGAAAATATAGTAAGCCCGGCGGTGATGATTGCGATGGGGACGGTCCCGACAAACAAGTATGCGGAAGGATATCCGGGGAAACGGTATTACGGAGGCTGTGAATATGTAGATGTGATTGAAAATCTGGCAATCGAGCGTGCAAAACAGCTGTTTGGATGCGAACATGCCTGTGTACAGCCGCATTCGGGGGCAAGCGCCAATATTGCGGTTTATCAGGCCTTTCTGAAGCCGGGAGATACGGTGATGGGACTCAATCTGGACCATGGCGGACACCTGACCCACGGCTCACCGGTGAATATGTCCGGAATTCTTTATCATTTTGTACCATACAGCATCAATGAAGAAGGATTTCTGGACTACGATGAAATCCGAAAGACAGCACTGGAATGCAAACCGAAGATGATTGTTGCAGGGGCGTCTGCATATCCAAGAGAGATCCGGTTTGACCGGTTTGCGGAGATTGCGAAAGAAGTGGGCGCCGTTTTGTTTGTGGATATGGCGCATATTGCCGGACTGGTTGCGGCCGGACTCCATCAGAGCCCGGTTCCTTATGCAGATGTGGTGACAACGACCACCCACAAGACGCTGCGGGGACCAAGAGGCGGCATGATCATGTGCAAGGAAGAACACGCAAAGGCCATCAACAAGGCGGTATTTCCAGGAACCCAGGGTGGGCCTTTGATGCATATCATCGCCGCGAAGGCAGTCTGCTTTGGGGAAGCGTTAAAACCGGAATTCAAGACCTATCAGGAACAGATTTTAAAGAACGCAAAAGCACTGGCTGAAGCACTGAAGGAAGAAGGCTTTGACCTGGTCAGCGGCGGAACGGACAACCATCTGATGCTGGTAGATCTTCAGAATATGAATATTACCGGAAAAGAACTGCAGCGCCGTCTGGACGAGGTTTATATTACAGTCAATAAAAACGCGGTGCCAAATGACCCGGCAAGTCCGTTTGTGACAAGCGGCATCCGGATCGGAACGCCGGCTGTGACAACACGGGGACTCAAGGAAGACGAGATGAGAACGATTGCAAAGCTGATCAAGATGGCGGTAACAGACTTTGATGCAAAGGCAGACGAGATCCGCAGCACAGTCAATGAAATCTGCGGCAGACATCCATTATATGAATAAGGAGGAGACGGAGATGGAATTAAAAACACCACTTTATGAAGAACATGTAAAAGCCGGAGGAAAGATGGTTCCGTTTGCAGGCTACTCTCTTCCGGTACAGTATCCGACCGGAGTGATCAAGGAACACATGGCGGTGCGCACCCGGGCAGGGCTCTTTGACGTTTCCCATATGGGAGAGATTCTCTGCACGGGAGAAGATGCGAAGGTAAATCTTCAGATGCTTCTCACCAATGATTATACGAAGATCAAGGACGGACAGGCCAAGTACAGCCCGATGTGCAACGAACACGGAGGCACGGTGGATGATCTGATTGTTTACCGGAAATCCGAGGAGGAATACCTGATTGTTGTCAATGCGGCAAATAAAGAGAAGGACTACCGGTGGATGCTGGATCACCAGTTTGGAAATGTGACGTTTACAGACGTTTCCGACCAGTATGCGCAGCTTGCCCTCCAGGGACCGAAAGCCCTTGAGATTTTAAGAAAACTGACGGACGAAGAGAGTATTCCGGAGAAATATTATCACGCCGTGTTTGATGGCAAGGTGGCGGGAATCCCTTGTATCGTTTCCAGGACCGGCTACACAGGAGAAGACGGCGTGGAGCTGTATCTGGCGGCAGAATATGCGCCGCAGATGTGGAATGCGCTTCTGGAAGCAGGAAAAGAGGAAGGACTGATTCCGTGCGGACTGGGAGCAAGAGATACCCTGCGGATGGAAGCTGCAATGCCGCTCTACGGACACGAGATGAACGAAGAAGTGACTCCTCTGGAAGCGGGACTTCAGTTTGCCGTAAAAATGGCAAAAGAAAATTTTATCGGGAAGAAGGCGCTGGAAGAAGCAGGAGAGCCAAAGAGAGAACGGATCGGATTGAAAGTGACCGGGCGGGGCATTATCCGGGAGGAGCAGAAGGTGTCGCTTGGAGGCACAGAGATCGGAACAACCACATCCGGCACACACTGCCCGTACCTTGGATATCCGATCGCCATGGCGCTTGTGAAGGCAGGAGCAGTCAGGACAGGAGACAAGGTGGAGGTTGACGTGCGCGGACGAAGCGTGGAGGCGGAAGTTGTAGATCTTCCATTTTATAAAAGACAGAAATAAAAATCAGAAAAGGAGAAACGGATATGGAAATCAGAGAAGAATTAAAGTATGTAAAATCACATGAGTGGGTAAAAGAGGAAGACGGAGTTGCAGTGATCGGGCTGACGGACTACGCCCAGTCAGAACTTGGAGATCTGGTGTTTGTCAATCTTCCGGAAGAGGGAGATGAGGTGACGGTAGGAGAGGCATTTGGCGATGTGGAATCCGTCAAAGCGGTGTCTGATGTGTACTCTCCGGTATCCGGTGTGGTATGTGAAATCAACGAAAGACTGCTGGATGAGCCGGAATATATCAATGAGGCTCCGTATGATGCGTGGTTTATCAAAGTGAAAGACATCACAGAAAAAGAAGAGCTGCTCTCAGGAGCGGAGTATGAGGCGTTTGTAGAGAGCGAGAAAGAATAACAGAGAGGCGGTGAGTTCGGATGGGCGGCTATGTACCGAATACAGAGAAAGAAAGACAGGAAATGCTGCAGGTGGCCGGATATTCTGACATGGATGATCTCTTTGCGGACATTCCAGAGGAAGTCAGACTGAAAGGGGAGCTTGAGATCCCGGCGGGTATGCCGGAACTGTCTGTCAGAAGAGAAATGGAGAAAATGGCCGGAAAGAACAGGATCTTTCCTACCATCTTCCGGGGTGCCGGAGCGTACCGGCACTATATCCCGGCAGCTGTCACAAGCATCACATCCAAGGAAAATTTTGTGACGGCCTATACCCCGTATCAGGCGGAAATCAGCCAGGGAATTCTGCAGTCCATCTTTGAATATCAGACAATGATCTGTGATCTGACCGGGATGGATGCGTCCAATGCGTCAGTCTATGACGGCGCTTCTGCAGCCGCAGAAGGAGTTTCCATGTGCCGGGAACGAAAACGGCAGAAAGTCCTGATTTCACAGACGTCCTCCCCGTATGTGATCCGGACGGTGCAGACCTACTGCCACGGAAATGGAATGCAGGTGGAGCTGATTCCGGAAAAGGACGGGCGTACGGACAAAGAGATTCTCAGAGAACAAATCGATGCACAAACGGCGTGTGTTTACATACAGCATCCCAATTATTACGGAAATCTGGAGGATGCAGAAGAAATTGGACAGATTGCCCATGAAGGCGGGGCAAAATATGTGATGGGAGTCAATCCGGTTTCTCTTGGCATTTTAAAAACACCGGCTGAATACGGAGCGGATGTGGCGGTCGGAGAAGGACAGCCGATGGGGCTTCCACTGGCATTTGGAGGACCGTACCTTGGTTTTATGGCATGTACGGACAAGATGATGCGGAAGCTGCCTGGCAGAATTGTCGGACAGACAAAAGACAAAAACGGAAAGACCGGTTATGTGCTGACACTTCAGGCAAGAGAACAGCATATCCGGAGAGAGAAAGCGTCCAGCAATATCTGTTCCAACCAGGCGCTCTGTGCACTGGCGGTGACGGTATACCTGGCGTCCATGGGACCGGACGGACTGAAAGAGGCGGCGGTGCAGTGTGTCTCCAAGGCACACTATCTGGCAGGAGAGCTGGAGAAAATCGGATACCACACGAAAAATCAGGGGAACTTTTTCCATGAATTTGTGACGGAATCCAAGGTGCCGGCAGGGGAGACCTTAAAGGCACTGGAGGAACACGGTATTCTGGGAGGATATCCTTTGGATGAGCACCGGATTCTCTGGTGCTGTACAGAGATGAATACAAAAGAAGAAATGGATGAGGTCATCCGGATTCTGAAGGAGGTGCAGGGATGTTAATTTTTGAAAAAAGCAGGCCGGGACGCGGATGCAGCATGCTCCCGAAGTGTGATGTGGAAGAGACCAGACTTCCGCAGGCAGATCAGAGACAGAAAGCCCTTCATCTTCCGGAAATCGCAGAAGGGGATCTGAGCAGACATTACAGTGAACTGGCGAGAAAGTCCCACGGAGTCAACGATGGATTTTATCCCCTTGGTTCCTGTACGATGAAATATAACCCGAAGATCAACGAGGCGGCAGCGGCACTTCCGGGATTTACCGGGATCCACCCGCTTCAGCCGGAACATACCGTACAGGGATGCCTGGAAGTACTCGATAAGGCGGAGAAATATCTCTGCGCCATTACCGGTATGGACCGGATGGTATTCCAGCCGGCGGCAGGAGCCCACGGCGAGTTTACGGGACTTCTCCTGATCCGGGCCTACCACGAAAGCAGGGGAGATACCAGGAGAACGAAGATTCTGGTGCCGGATTCCGCACACGGAACCAACCCGGCCAGCGCGGTGATGGCAGGCTATAAAGTGGTCAGTGTTCCGTCAGACGCGGATGGCTGCGTGGACCTGGAAAAGCTGAAAGAAGCGGCGGACGAAGAGACCGCAGGAATCATGCTGACGAATCCGAATACTCTTGGAATTTTTGAAAAACACATCCTGGAGATTACGGAAATCATCCATGAATGCGGCGGACTCTGCTACTATGACGGGGCGAATCTGAACGCGGTAATGGGAACGGTCCGTCCGGGAGACATGGGATTTGATGTTGTCCATCTGAATCTTCACAAAACTTTTTCCACCCCGCATGGAGGCGGAGGGCCGGGAAGCGGACCGGTAGGATGTAAAGAACTGCTCGCAGAGTTCCTTCCTTCCGTTCTTGTGGAAAAAGACGAGCATTATTATATGAAGAAACCGGAACACAGCATCGGGGAAATGAAAAGCTTTTACGGCAACTTCCTCGTCGTGGTGCGGGCCCTTTCCTACCTGATGACACTTGGAAAAGAAGGCATCCCGGAAGCAGGCAGGAATGCAGTATTAAACGCCAATTATATGATGAACGGGTTAAAGGATATCTTCCCGGCGGCATACGGAAAGAGCTGCATGCATGAGTTTGTCATCAGCCTTGCCGATCTGAAAAAGAAGACGGGTATTTCCGCCATGGATATCGCCAAAGGACTGCTTGACAATGGCATTCATCCGCCGACCATGTATTTTCCGCTGATTGTCGACGAGGCATTGATGATCGAACCGACAGAGACAGAATCACGCGAAACGCTGGATGAAGCGCTGGAGGTCTTCCATAATCTGTATCGTCAGGCACTGGAATATCCGGATCAACTGCATCGTGCCCCGGTTACCACACCGGTTACACGGCTGGATGAAGTGGAGGCAGCCAGACATCCGGTGCTGCGCTGGCATTTTGATGAATAGGGTGAAGCGACATGTTGGAAACACTTACATATATAGAAAGTCACGGAACCGATCCGTACAGAAATCTTGCGCTGGAGGAGTTTCTTCTCTTTGGATGTAAGGAGAAGGAGTGCATTCTCTACCTCTGGCAGAACGAAAAGACCGTGGTGATCGGGAAAAACCAGAACGCATGGAAAGAATGCAGAACAGAACAGCTGGAGAGGGACGGAGGCCATCTGGCAAGACGGCTTTCCGGAGGAGGAGCGGTATATCATGATCTGGGAAATTTGAATTTTACCTTTCTGGTTTCCGGAGAATATTATGATGTCAAACGGCAGCTTTCGGTCATTGCCGGGGCGCTGGAACATCTGGGACTGCACATTGAGGCGTCCGGCCGGAATGATCTTTTGATTGACGGGAAGAAATTTTCCGGGAACGCATTTTACCGTCATGGAGAGCACTGCTATCACCATGGAACGATCATGCTGGATGTGGACAAGGAAAAACTGGGAAGCTATCTGACCGTCTCCAGGGAGAAACTGAAATCCAAAGGAGTGGATTCAGTACGGTCCAGAGTGGCGAATCTGAGAACGTATCTTCCGGATTTGACCATTGATGATCTGAAGTACGCTCTCCGCCAGGCCTTTGGAGAGGTGTATGGCCTTCCGGTACAGGAACGGAAGCTGGATGACCGGGAGAAAAAGGAAATAGAAAGCAGGGCGGAATATTTCAGATCCTGGGAATGGCTCTATGGAAGAAAGATCCCTTTTCAGCATGAAATCACGAGGAAATTCCCATGGGGCGAGGTAACCATCCGGTTTCAGGTGGAAAACGGGAAGATCAAGGATGCGGCAGTCTATTCGGATGCCCTCAAAACCGGGATGATTGAAGCTCTTCCGAACTATCTGAACGGAGTACGGTTTTCCAGCAGAAGCATCTGTATCGAACTAGGTCTGTACTGGTCAGAAGATCCGGAAGAAGAGAAGATGCTGAAAGATCTGATAGAATGGATGAAAGAAGAGGAATGGTAGATGGAAGGACAATTTGATCTGATTGTAATCGGCGCAGGGCCGGGCGGCTATGTGGCTGCCATCAAAGCCGCGAAACTGGGGCTTCGCACGGCGGTTGTCGAGAACAGGGATATCGGAGGTACCTGCCTGAACCGGGGCTGTATTCCGGCAAAGGCCATGATTCATGCATCCTCTCTGTACAGGGAGATGCAGCACTGCGCGGAATTTGGAATCTGCGCCTCTGATGTCACCTGTGATTACGGGAAAATCCTGGCATATAAGGAAGAGACGACACAGCAGCTTGTTCAGGGAATTGAACAGCTTTTAAAGGCAAATGGCGTGACGGTGGTGAAAGGGACCGGCACCCTGCTTCCTGAAAATGGAGAAGAGAAGGAAGTCCTTGTCTCATCGGGGGATGGAGAACAGAGATACAAGGCATCGAACGTGCTTCTGGCGTCCGGATCAAAACCGCTTAAGATTCCGATTCCGGGAATAGAGCTGCCTGGAGTCATCACGAGTGATGAGCTGTTCCGGATGGAAGAACCGCCGCAGAGCATGGTGATTATCGGAGGCGGTGTCATCAGTGTGGAATTTGCCACTGTCTATGCGGCCCTGGGAAGCCGGGTGACGATTCTGGAGGCGATGCCGAGAATTGTTCCGAATATGGACAAAGAAATTTCCCAGAATCTGAAGATGATCCTGAAAAAGAGAGGAATCGAGATCCATACATCCGCGTCGGTACAGGCAGTGGAACAGGATGGAGACGAATACCGGTGCCGGTATGTGGAAAAGGAAAAAGAGCAGGAGGCAAAAGGAGACTGTGTGCTCTGTGCGGTGGGCAGATGTGCCAATATGGACGGCCTTTTTGCGGAGGGCGCGGCTCCTGAGATGGAGCGCGGGCGCATCACTGTGGATGCGGATTTTCGGACAAACATTCCGCATGTATATGCCATCGGTGACCTGATCGGCGGAGCCCAGCTGGCTCATGCAGCGAGTGCCCAGGGCATTGCCGTGGCGGAACACCTGGCAGGCCGGGAGCGGTCGGTGGATCTGAGAGTTGTTCCAGGCTGTGTCTACACAGATCCGGAAATTGCATCGGCCGGAATAACAGAAGAGGAAGCAAAGGAAAAAGGGATTCAGGTGGAAACCGGCAAATTCATTATGAGTGCCAACGGGAAGTCGCTGATCACAAAAGAAGAGCGTGGATTTATCAAAGTGGTGGCGGATAAGGAGACAAAGACCATACTGGGAGCACAGATGATGTGCGCGCGGGCAACGGACATGATTGGAGAATTCGTGACGGCCATAACCAATCGGATGACAATATCTCAGCTCTTAAAGGGAATGAGAGCCCATCCTACCTATAATGAAGGAATCGGAGAGGCACTGGAAGAACTGGAAGGCGGGGCTGTCCATGTCGTTCCGAAGAAAAAGCGATCATAAGAAAAGCAATCTGGCAGGGTGTATAAAGCACCCTGTCTTTTTGTTGCCATAAGATAAAAAAAACGGATATGATAGAAGAAAAAAGGAGGGAACAATCATGTCAGAAATCATTTACAGAGATGCGAAAGTGGAGGATGCCGAAAAGATTGTGGCATTCTACAATTATGTAGGAGGAGAGACAAGCTATTTAAGCTTTGAGAAGGATGAGTATCCGATGACCGTAAGCGAGCAGGAAGATGAGATCCGCTCCCTGGAAGGCAATCAGACAAACCGGATGCTCCTTGCCATGGACGGAGAGGAGATTGCAGGAATTGCTACAATTCATTCCACACACAAAATCAAAGCACGCCACGATGGTGAACTGGGAATTGTAGTGGCAAAGAAATATCAGAAACAGGGAATCGGAAGCAGACTGATCCAGATGCTGATCGACTGGTGCAAAGGAAACGGTGTTACAACCAGAATCAGCCTGGACACCAGAGCGGACAACATCCCTGCCGTTGCTCTCTACATGAAATTCGGATTTGAGATCGAAGGATGCCGGAAAAACTCCACACTTCTGAACGGCGTTTACTATGACCTTTACATCATGGGAATGATGATAAATTAATGTAAAAAGCCTTGACTTTTCCTTTTAGACGTAATACAATGATTAAGCGCGTGTGGAAATACGTGATATTTTTGTGCGCAAATCAGAAATTTTCAAGCAAACCTATTAATTATTCGTAGGAGGTGAAAGGAATGCCAACATTCAACCAGTTAGTAAAAAAAGGACGTGAGGTTTCTGTAAAGAAATCTACAGCTCCGGCGCTTCAGAAAGGATACAACTCTCTGAGAAAAAGAGCTATCAATGCATCTGCTCCGCAGAAGAGAGGTGTATGTACAGCAGTTAAGACAGCTACACCTAAGAAGCCTAACTCAGCTCTTAGAAAAATTGCCAGAGTTCGTCTGTCTAACGGAATCGAAGTAACAAGCTACATCCCGGGAGAAGGACACAACCTTCAGGAACACAGCGTTGTTCTGATCCGTGGAGGCCGTGTTAAGGACCTGCCAGGTACAAGATACCACATCGTCCGCGGAACACTTGATACAGCAGGTGTTGCAAAGAGACGTCAGGCACGTTCAAAATATGGTGCTAAGAGACCGAAAGACGCAAAGAAATAAGTAAAAGTTTAAAGTAACAAAATCGTTATCGTATCACAGGACTATGAAATTAGTAGGTTGCGGATTGACATACACTGATATGTCCCTGCCGCACGAACGCAAACTGTGAAGCGAGTACTGATGATTTAATCCAATTATGATTAAGGAGGGAAGGACCGTGCCACGTAAAGGACATACTCAGAAAAGAGACGTATTAGCGGATCCATTATACAATAACAAAGTTGTTACAAAGCTTATCAACAACATCATGCTGGATGGTAAGAAAGGTGTAGCACAGAAGATTGTATATGGCGCATTTGAAAGAGTTGCCGAGAAAGCTGACAAACCGGCGATCGAAGTATTCGAAGAGGCAATGAACAACATCATGCCTGTACTGGAAGTAAAGGCAAGACGTATCGGAGGTGCAACATACCAGGTACCGATCGAAGTACGTGCTGACAGAAGACAGGCGTTAGCTCTTCGCTGGCTGACAACATTCTCCCGTAACAGAGGAGAAAAGACAATGGAAGAAAGATTGGCCAACGAAATTCTGGATGCTGCAAACAACACAGGAGCATCTGTGAAGAGAAAAGAAGATATGCACAAGATGGCAGAAGCAAACAAAGCGTTTGCTCACTACCGTTTCTAAGGATTCTCCCTGGAGACGGTTCTGCCGGATATGGCAGGAAACAGTCGATCTTATTAGTTTAGGAGGAAAAAGTCTTGGCTGGAAGAGAATATCCATTAGAGAGAACAAGAAACATCGGTATCATGGCTCACATCGATGCTGGTAAGACTACGCTGACAGAGCGTATTCTCTACTATACCGGTGTAAACTACAAGATCGGTGATACACATGAAGGTACTGCTACCATGGACTGGATGGAGCAGGAGCAGGAAAGAGGTATCACGATCACTTCAGCTGCTACAACATGTCACTGGACACTGGAAGAAAAGACGAAACCGAAGCCGGGCGCTCTTGAGCACCGTATCAACATCATCGATACTCCGGGACACGTTGACTTCACAGTAGAAGTAGAGCGTTCCCTGCGTGTACTTGACGGTGCTGTAGGTGTGTTCTGTGCCAAAGGTGGTGTAGAGCCTCAGTCAGAAAACGTATGGCGTCAGGCTGACACTTACAACGTACCTCGTATGGCTTTCATCAACAAGATGGACATTCTGGGTGCAGATTTCTACAATGCAGTTGAACAGATCAAAACAAGATTAGGTAAAAACGCAATCTGTCTTCAGCTTCCAATCGGAAAAGAAGACGAATTCAAAGGTATCATCGACCTGATGGAAATGCAGGCATACATCTACAATGATGAAAAAGGTGATGACATCACTGTATGCGACATTCCGGAAGAAATGAAAGATGATGCGGAATTATATCGTACAGAGCTCGTTGAAAAGATCTGTGAACTTGACGACGACCTGATGATGGAATATCTGGAAGGTGAAGAACCGGCAGTAGAAGATCTGAAGAGAGTACTGAGAAAAGCGACATGCGAATGTACAGCTGTTCCGGTATGCTGTGGATCTGCTTACAGAAACAAAGGTGTTCAGAAACTTCTGGATGCAATCCTTGAGTATATGCCGGCTCCGACAGATATCCCGGCTATCAAGGGTGTTGATGAAGACGGAAACGAAGTAGAGAGACATTCTTCTGACGAAGAGCCGTTCTCCGCTCTCGTATTCAAGATCATGACAGACCCGTTCGTAGGTAAGCTTGCTTACTTCCGTGTATATTCAGGAACAATGAACTCCGGTTCTTATGTCCTGAACGCGACAAAGAATAAAAAAGAACGTGTTGGACGTATCCTTCAGATGCATGCCAACAAGAGAGCAGAACTTGACAAAGTTTACTCTGGAGATATCGCTGCAGCGATCGGATTCAAATTCTCCACAACAGGAGATACAATCTGTGACGATCAGCACCCGGTAATCCTTGAATCCATGGAATTCCCGGAACCGGTTATCGAGCTTGCTATCGAGCCGAAGACAAAAGCTTCTCAGGGCAAACTTGGTGAATCTCTTGCAAAACTTGCAGAAGAAGACCCGACATTCCGTGCTCATACAGACCATGAGACAGGACAGACCATCATCGCCGGTATGGGTGAGCTCCATCTTGAAATCATCGTAGACAGACTTCTCCGTGAATTCAAGGTAGAGGCTAATGTAGGTGCACCTCAGGTTGCTTACAAAGAAACTTTCACAAAACCGGTTGATGTAGACAGCAAGTACGCTAAACAGTCCGGTGGACGTGGACAGTACGGACATTGTAAAGTTAAATTCGAGCCAATGGATGTCAACGGTGAAGAAACATATAAATTCGAATCCACTGTTGTCGGCGGTGCTATTCCGAAGGAATATATCCCGGCAGTAGGTGAAGGTATCGAAGAAGCTATGAAATCCGGTATCCTTGGAGGATTCCCGGTTGTTGGTATCCATGCAAATGTATACGATGGATCCTACCATGAAGTCGACTCATCCGAAATGGCATTCCATATCGCTGGTTCCCTTGCATTCAAGGATGCGATGGCAAAATCAGCTCCGGTACTTCTTGAACCTATCATGAAAGTAGAAGTAACAATGCCGGAAGAATATATGGGTGATGTTATCGGTGACATCAACTCCCGTCGTGGACGTATCGAAGGAATGGATGACCTGGGCGGAGGAAAGATTGTACGTGCATATGTACCGCTTTCTGAAATGTTCGGATACTCTACAGATCTTCGTTCCAGAACACAGGGACGTGGTAACTACTCTATGTTCTTTGAGAAATATGAGCAGGTACCGAAGAATGTACAGGAAAAGGTATTATCCAATAAAAAAGCTTAAAAAGGCTTGAAAATTCAGCAGTTTTGAAATATAATCAGATATAGCTGAGTAAACTTTTAAATTAAAAAAATTGCCCTGCTTGAGGGTAGAATTAAGGAGGATTATTCAAATGGCAAAGGCTAAATTTGAAAGAACAAAACCACATTGTAATATTGGTACAATCGGACACGTTGACCATGGTAAAACTACTTTAACAGCTGCTATCACAAAAGTACTTTCCACAAGAGTTGCTGGTAACGCTGCAGTAGATTTCGAAAATATCGATAAAGCACCAGAAGAAAGAGAACGTGGTATCACAATCTCCACAGCTCACGTAGAGTACGAAACAGAGAAACGTCACTACGCACACGTTGACTGCCCGGGTCATGCTGACTACGTTAAGAACATGATCACAGGAGCAGCTCAGATGGACGGAGCTATCCTTGTAGTAGCTGCTACAGATGGTGTTATGGCTCAGACAAGAGAGCACATCCTTCTGTCCCGTCAGGTAGGTGTACCTTACATCGTTGTATTCATGAACAAATGTGATATGGTAGACGACGAAGAACTTCTTGAATTAGTAGAAATGGAAATCCGTGAACTCCTTGACGAGTATGAATTCCCGGGAGATGACACTCCGATCATCAGAGGATCTGCTCTGAAAGCTCTGGAAGATCCGAGCGGAGAATGGGGAGACAAGATCATGGAACTTATGGATGCTGTTGACAGCTACATTCCGGATCCGGAACGTGACACAGACAAACCGTTCCTTATGCCGGTCGAAGACGTATTCTCTATCACAGGACGTGGTACAGTTGCTACAGGTAGAGTAGAGCGTGGTACACTTCACGTATCTGATGAAGTAGAAATCGTTGGTATCCATGAAGAAACACGTAAAGTTGTTGTAACAGGTGTTGAAATGTTCCGTAAACTTCTTGATGAAGCTCAGGCTGGTGACAACATCGGTGCTCTGCTTCGTGGTGTTCAGAGAACAGAAATCGAAAGAGGACAGGTTCTTTGTAAACCAGGTTCTGTAACATGCCACCACAAATTTACAGCTCAGGTTTACGTTCTGACAAAAGATGAAGGTGGACGTCATACTCCATTCTTCAACAACTACCGTCCACAGTTCTACTTCAGAACAACAGACGTAACAGGTGTTTGCGAACTTCCGGAAGGAACAGAAATGTGCATGCCTGGAGATAACGTAGAAATGACAGTTGAACTGATCCATCCAGTAGCTATGGAGCAGGGACTTCGTTTCGCTATCCGTGAAGGTGGACGTACAGTAGGATCTGGACGTGTTGCTACAATCATCGAGTAATCGAATATAGCGAAGATTTAAGGGATTGCCGAACGGCAATCCCTTTTTAAGCTTTATCTTTTCGTAAATATCAGGAATGTCTTACGGAAAAGTCCGGATAGAAACCTCTCAGTGTATTCATAATGAGTTTAAATGTAAGTTCAGCCATATGCTGGGGGCTTGCGGAGGATTCTTCTGACAGCCAGGTCTTGACCAGACCGATGCAGCCGGAAAGACAAAAGGCATAATAATATGTCAGATCATCCATCTTCCCCGGAAATGTTTCTTTCAGAGCATTCAGACTGTGTTCGGAAAGAATATTCTCAATCCGGTGCAGGAAAGAGATGTCTCCGTTAGGTCCCAGGAGGGCGGCACAAATATCACGGTTTTCCGCAAGGATAGAGAAAATGTCTTCGATGAACGGGAAGCTGTCCTCATTGAAAGGGCTGACCGGATGGGTATGGATCAGATCTTCAATCTCCCCGATCAGTTCATTTTCAATCTTTTCCATCATGTCATAGATATCCGTATAGTGTAAATAGAAGGTGGAGCGGTTAATGTCCACTTTTTCTACGAGTTCTTTAATGGTGATCTCCTTTAAGCTTTTTTCTTTCAGAAGTTCGGCCAGCCCCTGACGGAGCTGGGCTCTTGTCTTGCGAATCCGCCGGTCCATAGTTTTTGGCATGAAATAAATCCTCCTCTTAAAATAATAGACATTATGTCGTTTGCTTATCCATTAACAGACAGAGAGCCGTCACATTAATGGTTGTATCTCTTTTCTGATTTTACTATAATTCATGGTGATAGAAAAATCAACACAATATCTATTAATAGAATTAATGTTGCAAAAAGAGAGGAGAAAAAAGATGTTGAGGCAGGAATGGCACAGTCTGTTCAAAAATAAGATTTTACTGATTGTTACAGTCGCGGTCATCGCGATCCCGACAATCTATACGACACTTTTCCTTGGATCTATGTGGGATCCATACGGAAATCTTGATAAGCTTCCGGTGGCTGTCATCAATCATGACGTTCCGGTGACTTATGCAGATCAGAAGCTGGATATTGGCGGCACATTGATGGACGAACTGAAAGACAACGATTCTCTTGACTTTCAGTTCCCGTCAGACAAAGAAGCGCAGAAAGGACTTAAGGATGGTACATACTATATGGTTATTACCATACCGGAAGAGTTTTCAGCTCATGCCGCATCGCTGACGGATGCGAACCCGGAAAAGATGACGTTGTCCTATGAAACGAATCCGGGAACAAATTATATCGCATCCAAGATGAGCGAGACGGCGATGAAAGAACTGGAAAGTTCAGTACGGGAAGAGGTTACCAGGACGTATACAGAAGTCCTGTTTGATAAACTTGCGGAAGTGGGGGACGGAATGCAGGAGGCAGCTGACGGTTCTGGTGAATTGAAAGACGGGGCGGATCAGTTGGCCGACGGAAATCGGACGATTACCGACAATCTGCAGATTCTTTCCAAGAGCGCTCTGGTATTCGCGGATGGAAGTCAGGAATTAGAAGTAGGGCTTGATCAGTATACAGATGGAGTCAGTACGGCGGCAGCAGGAGCAGAAGAATTGCAAAACGGTGTAAATGCGCTGGACAGCGGCGTAAATGATGCACAGAAAGGCGGCTCCGATCTGGCAGCCGGTGCGGCGGATGTGGATGATAATATGACTGCTCTCAACGCCGGACTGTCCGAACTGAATGCGGCCGCATCTGCCCTTCCGGATGCGGCAGATGCGCTGAATGACGGAGCAGCTTCTTTAAATGACGGAGCAAAACAGCTTTCCGGCGGGATTACAGCTCTGTCTGAAGGGGCAGCCAACCTGAAAGACGGAGCGGATTCTCTTAGCTCCGGTCTACAGTCTGCTGCATCCAGTTCCCGGTCGTTGCGTAATGGGGCGGCCGGGATCAGCCAGGCGCTGGCGGCACTTGCCGGAGCAGAAGGCGTACCGGAAGAACTGAGGACACAGATTGCAGCAGTACAGCAACAGGCAGAAATATTGTCTGCAGGTGTTTCCGATTATACATACGGTGTTGATGAAGCGGCAGCAGGAAGCACACAGCTTGCATCGAAGATTCCGGAACTTCAGAATGGTATTTCCACTGTGCAGAATGGTGCGGATTCCCTGAAAAACGGGATCGGACAGCTTCAGTCCGGGACGTCCGCACTGGCAGAGCAGGCTCCGGTACTGGTGAGAGGAATTTCCGCTGCTGCTTCAGGAGCAGATCAGCTTCAGAAGCAGGGAACATCAGCGCTCCGGAAAGGAGCTGCGGAACTGAACAGTGGCCTTGGGGCGTTGGCACAGGGAAGTACGAAGCTGAAAGACGGAACGGATACACTTGTTTCCGGAGCCGGAAAGCTTACTTTGAACAGTAAAGCACTGACGGAGGGGACGGCAAAGTTGACAGACGGAGCCGGCCAGATCAGCAAAGGAGCGGAACAACTTTCTGACGGCAGTCGCGAACTGGGCGATGGGATCGATCAGGTTTCGGAGGGTGCGGATACGTTGTCAAAAGAACTGGGAAGCGGTGCGGAGAAGATCCGGGAAACGAATACGTCAGATGAGGCGACGGATATGTTTGCCGCACCGGTAGATACAGAAGAGACACAGATCACGGAGGTTGCCAACAACGGCCATGCAATGGCGCCGTATATGATGTCTGTAGGGCTGTGGGTCGGCTGCATTGCGTTCAGCCTGATGTATCCGCTGACCAGTTATGGAGGAAAAATGAAATCCGGCTTCCGCTGGTGGATCAGCAAGGCATCTGTGCTCTATCTGACAGCAGTTCTACAGGCGGTAGTTATGATTGGTGCACTCCATATATTTGATGGTTTTACTCCTGTGGAAATTGGAAAGACCGTTCTGGTAGCGTGTGGAGCATCGCTTGCATTTATGTCGGTGATGTACTTCTTTACCAGTCTGCTGGGCCGTGTAGGAAGTTTTCTGATGCTGATATTCATGGTGATCCAGCTGGCCGGTTCTGTAGGTACGTACCCTTATGAACTGTCCGGATCATTTGTGCCGTATCTTCATGACTGGGTGCCGTTTACCTATACGGTGCAGGCGTTCCGCAGTACCATAAGCGGCGGCGAGAGTATCCGGGGATGTCTCATTTTCCTGCTGATTCTGTTCCTTGTATTTACAGGACTTACGATTCTGGAGTTCACTGTGAGATCCCGGAAAATGCGGGAAGGCAAAAATACATGGATGGTGTGGCTGGAAGAGCATGGACTGGCATGATGGATGAGGTGCCATTGCATAAAGATTCTAAATTATTTAGACCGTATTCAGGTATAAAAACACCGGAATACGGTCTTTTTTTGATTCGGTATTTGTAAAAAAAGAAGAAGGACTGTATAATGAGAATATAATTTACGAATGGGGGAAGTTATGAAACCACAAAGCATAACAGAGAGGCCAGGCACTGGGAAGATGGAACTGATTCGTAAATGGATGGGAAAATAACAGATTGAAAGAGTAGAAAGAGGGAGCAACAATGAGATTATGCATTGCATTACCTCCATGCAAAGTCTTGTAAGATCACATTGCATGGAGTAAGATGATCAGTCAGAGACTTTGCCGGGAAGAAAGAAAAAAGGAGCAAAGTCTTATGAAAACATATAAAACAACATTACACGAAATGAAACCATTTCTCATGCTGTGGGGGACACAGGCATTCTCCGCGCTGGGAAGTGCGATGACCAGTTATGCACTTGTAATCTGGTCCTATACACAGAAACAATCGGCTCTGATGACATCATTATTAATGGTCTGCTCTTATGCGCCATATGTCATCTTCAGCATTTTTGCCGGGGCGTTGAGCGACCGCTGGAATAAAAAGGCGACAATGTTAGTCTGCGATACGGTTGCGGCGGTATCCACCGTGGTAATGCTGGTTCTCATGAAACAGCAGATGCTGCAGGTAGGACATCTTTATCTGATCAATATTGTCAACGGACTGATGAATACGGTACAGCAGCCGGCATCCGAGGTAGCTGTGACGAGAATTCTGCCGCCAAAGTATTATCAGAAAGTCGGAGGAATGCGGTATCTGGCCAATGCTTTGAATTCGATTCTTACGCCGATTATAGCAACGGCTGTACTGGGAATCGCAGGAATGGATGCGGTGATCGCATTTGACCTGTTTACTTGGCATAGGTGAAGCGCTTGAGGAACCTGTAGAAATTACAGGCGGACTTCTTCATAAAATGTACAGGGTATGCACAGCGGAAGGTGTATTTGCGGTAAAAGTTTTGAACAGTGAGATTATGAAACGGCCAGGTGTGCTTGAAAATACAATCCGTTCGGAAAAGATTGCCGCAGTTTTCAGCAAAAAGATTCCGGCAGTGACAGCGTTGGAAGTGAATGGTGAAAAAGTCTGCACCATAGACGGTAAATTTTATATGGTATTTCCGTGGGTGGAGGGAAATTCTGTATTTCCGCCTGAAATTCAGGAAAGGCATTGTGCGAAAATTGGTGAGATACTTGGGATCATGCATAAGCTTGCAGAGAATGCATGGCAAATAAAGGATACAGAAGAAATGATGCCAATGTATAAATGGGAGAGGTATCTGCCGGAGGATGTTCTGGAATGCTTGGATGGCTTGCATACAATATAAAACGTGCACTTGGGATTGAAGTAGCAGATGACGCGAAATTCTCCTTGGAAAGCAAGAAGTAGAAAAAGCAATCCGGGAGCTGAACGAATATCAGGAGAAAATCAGGCTGATTCAGAAATGGATGGAATAGCGCTGTGTAGGATATTTTTTCTTTTCCTTGTGAATCTGTAGATGACAGTTTATAATAATTCCAGAGTCTGTTTTAGGAGGACGCTGGAAATGTACGTGACAGATAAACTTACGAAGCCGTTAACAGAAGTAAAATATTTAAATGCGGATAATGTGGACCGGTATCGGTGCATTATGCGTATTTTTTTTGATAATTATGAAAAGTTAAAATATTGGATGTATCAGGAGGAAGTTTATGACGAATTAAAACAGGATCCATATTTTGCTGATTATAAGATGGAGCAGTGTCAGCAGGATTTAAATGCGTTGACTGCCTGGAAAAATCTGACTGCGGATCAGGATACGCGGAAAGTCACATCGTTGGAGGAGTTCAGTAACCGCAGGTTCCGGTATCAGATGTCAGAATACAGTGTGGAGATTGAGAGACTGGTTCTCAGACTGGAAAATTTGTTTATTGAGGGAGCATCATTGGAACCGACGCTTTTGGAACGGATCCGGATCAATGTAGGGAGATTTCCGCAGATGGTATCGGAACCATTAGATGCAGTTTACACGTGGTGGACAGATCTCAATAATGATTTCATCCGGCTGAATCAGAATTACCAGGATTATATCCGGGACCTGAACAGCGTAAGAGCGGAAGAGATGATGAGGACACGGGCATTTCTTGGATTCAAAGACCGGTTGATTGAATATCTGCGGAATTTTATCAAAGGACTGCAGAGAAATGTGGGAATCATTGAGGAAGAAATCCGGGGACTTCCGGAAGAAACGAAAGAGACTGTCTTGAATAAGGTAGTACAGTATTCGATGTCAATACCAAGAATGGATGTGGAAATGTCAGAGACGTTGATTGCTGATAATATTTACGGCAGATTTCAAAGTATCTATGACTGGTTTGTTCCGGAGAATGGTCAGGAGAATGAGGCGGGAAAACTGTTTGATGCTACGAACGAAATTATTCGAAAGATCACACGGTACGCGGCACAGATCAGTGAGAGGAATGCTCTTGGAGCAAACCGCAAGGAAGAATATAAAAAGGCGGCATCTATCTTTATGGCCTGTGAGGACGTGCGACAGGCGCATAAGATGGCGGCAATGATTTTCGGATTGGAGAAACCATTCCATTTGAATGTAAAAAAAGAACGTGAGACAGACAGCATGAATACGACCGTGTATGAGGAAACACCGGAGGAAATTGTGCTGAAACCAAGAATCCGTGCATATAGGGAAAAGAGCACGAGAAGCGGTCTTCGTGATCATGGGGCAGAGAAAGCCAGAGTACGTGAGCAGATGCTAAAACAGATCAAAGATGACCGTGAAAAGGCAGAAAAACTAATACAAAACGGGAGAATCGAGTTTTCCAATCTGCCTGTGATCGAACCAAGGGTCCGAGAGATTCTGCTTCGGTGGCTGTCAGATGCAATGGAAGATGCAGAGTATTCCGCCCGCACCGATGACGGAAGAAAGTTTGTGCTCGATATGACACGTGCGTCGGAGAAGTGCGTGGTTCACTGTGAAGATGGAAATTTTACAATGCCAAAAATCAGTATTGTATTTCAAGAGGATGAAGAATGAGAGAAGAACTTGAAATTTTAATGAACAGAAGATGGGTATTAAAGTCAGAAGAAAAAGAATTATATTACAGATTGAGAGATGCGGCCGGTGAAATACGGAAGTTTGCGACAGAAAAAATGGGCTGCCAGATCATTGCCAATTCGCTGCTGATCAAAATGGAAAAGATTCCGGCAGTACCGGAAGAATGGATGGGAATCCGCGAGTTTACATCTAGGGAGGAGTATGCCCTTCTCTGTGTTCTGCTGATGTTTTTGGAGGACAAGGACGCAGAATACCAGTTTACGATTTCTATGCTGGCAGATTATATTTCCGCAAATATGCCGGTGGAAAAGGTAGACTGGACACTGTACACACACAGACGCCGGCTTGTTAAGGTGATGCGTTACGCAAAGACACAGGGGATCATTCAGGTGACAGACGGGAACGATGAGAGTTTTATGGAAGATCAAAGCGGACAGGTTCTCTATGAAAATACAGGTGCATCAAGGTATTTTATGAAAAATTTTTCTATGGATATTATGTCCTATTCAGAGCCGGAGGATTTTTTGGAAAGTGAGTGGTTTGGCGTAGATGAGGAACGGGGAATCGCAAGGCGGCACCGCGTATACAAGCGCCTTTTGTTTTCCCCCGGAATGTACAGAAGTGAGGGAATACCGGAGGATTTTGAGTATTTGAAATATTACGGAAGACGTCTGGCAGAAGATCTGAATGAAAATCTGGACTGTGATCTTCATATTCACAGAGGTAGCGCTTATGCCCTGCCGCAGGAAGGAAGCAGACTTGGAATGCTGTTTCCGGGAAATAATGCGGTATCAGATATGATTCTGCTTGTGTGCCGGGAAGTAAGGCGGAAAGTTGAAGAGGGAAGCTGGAAAGTGGAGACGGACGAGACAATCCATGTAGACCGGCTGGAATTTGAGCGACTCTTAAAAGACGTAAAAAGAGCGTATGGAAGCGGATTTACCAAGCAGTATCGGGAAATCCAGGAAGGGGAATATGTGGAAACCATGATGGAAGAATTGAGGATATGGAGTTTTATCCGGGTAATTGAAAAAGAACATATGGTTTTCATCTATCCGGCAGCGGGAAAAATACAGGGAAGATACCCGGCGGATTATACAGGAGGAAATAAAGATGAGCAGTAGATGGCAGGCCAATAAGATCGGACTGATTAATTTCTGGTATTATGACGAGCAGGAGTTTTCTTTTGCAAAAGGAAGAATGCTTCTTCGGGGATCTAACGGTTCGGGAAAATCGGTAACGATGCAGAGTGTAATACCGCTCCTTTTGGACGGAAATATGAATCCGGAGCGTCTGGATCCCTTTGGCTCGAGAGACCGGAAGATGAGCAGTTATCTTCTTGAGGAAGGAGATGAGCGGGAGGAGCGGACAGGTTATCTCTATCTGGAATTTAAACGATGTGACAGCGAAACCTACCTGACGATCGGAATGGGAATTCGCGCCAGAAAGGGAAAACCGCTGGATAAATGGTATTTTGCCATCACAGACGGGAGAAGAATCGGAAAAGATTTCCGGCTTTACAAAGAACTGGATGAGAAGGTGACTCTTTCCAAAAGAGAGCTGCAATACCGGATTGGGGACGGAGGCCGGGTTCTGGAGCGGCAGGCGGAATATATGGAATATGTAAACCGCCAGATTTTCGGGTTTGAGAATGTAGAAGAATATAAAGAGATGATTGACCTTTTGATTCAGCTGCGCACGCCAAAACTTTCAAAAGACTTTAAACCGTCGATTATCAATGAAATTTTGAGCGATTCCCTGCAGCCACTGTCAGATGAGGATCTGCTTCCGATGTCAGAAGCAATTGAAAATATGGATACCATGAACATGAATCTGAAGGCGCGTAAGGAAGGAAAACAGGCGGCGGAAAAGATCAGCAGAGTGTTTGACAAGTATAACCGCCTGGTGCTTTATGAGAAGACACAAAATTACTGCGACGCAAGGAAACGGCTTAATGAAATAAAGAAAGAACAGGGCATGCAGGAGCAGATTCTTCTGGAAAATCAGGAGCGGGTGCAGGAACTTGCCGGTGAACAGGAAGAACTGGATGCCGGACGTGAGACAATGGAAAAGGAAAGAGATTCTCTGAAGAAAAGTGACGCAGTCGGATTGAAAGAACGGGAAGTTGAACTGGAAAAGAGCATCCTGGAACAGCAGAGCCGGCTTCAGAAAAAGAAAGGCCGGCTTTCGGACAAACAGGATACCTACATTGAGACGGAGGAGAAAAAGAGGCAGGAAGAAGATAAAGCTTTTGAAAAGAAAAGAGAGATTGAAAAGCTTCTGGAAGAAATGGATGAAAATGCGGGGGACATGGCATTTGAAGAGCATACATTTTTTGCGGATGAACTTTTGCAGCATTTAGAAGAGCCGTACGGCTTTGACAGTCATCAGACACAGCTGGATATGACACAAAAGAGGATCAGTGAGGGACTGGAAATTCTCCGGATGGCTGATGGAAAAGAGCGGTATCTGGAGGGACTGCGTCTGCAGAGGGAACGCCATCAAAGAGAAGAAGATCTGGCGGCCAGAAAGGTGCAGGAGCAGGAAATTCTGATTATTCAGGTACAGAATGAATGGAAAGAGTCTCTGTATAAATGGGCGGGCAATAATGAGGAACTGCTTATTCCTCAGGACGTGTTGAAAGCAATCTCCGGATTCGCAGAACACTATGGGGAACATTCAGATTTCGCAGAGGTTCGGACACAGACGGCAGATATCTGGATGCGAAAACGGGAAGAACTTGACCGGAAGAAGCGGGAACGGGAGATAAAAAGTCATGATCTGATAAAGGAGTACGAGGAGACAAAGGGGGAACTGTCTGACTGGCAGAACAAAAAGGAACCGGAACCTGAACGGAGTGAGGCGGTTCTGGAAAACCGCCGTGTACTTCAGGAAAAACAGATTCCATATCAGGAGTTTTATAAAGTCATTGAATTCGGACAGAATCTGAGCAAGGAAGATTGCGACCACCTGGAAGAGGCGCTGGCTTATATGGGGATTCTGGATGC
Source organism: Pseudoflavonifractor sp. BSD2780061688st1 E11 (assembly GCF_005844125.1). Lineage (NCBI taxonomy): Bacteria > Bacillati > Bacillota > Clostridia > Eubacteriales > Oscillospiraceae > Pseudoflavonifractor > Pseudoflavonifractor sp. BSD2780061688st1 E11. The sequence continues at coordinate 3,749 of NZ_SPHM01000020.1, read as the reverse complement.
GCTTGTCATCGATGAAGCTTACAAAGATCAGGTTCTGCATCTTGATACGACAGGGTGTGACAAGTATCTGTTTGTACAGAAAGGACATGTAGAGCAAAGCCTTCTTTCAGTACTGGATCTCAACGACACGGTAAACAATCTTTTCTTTAATCAAACTATCACGAATATTCTGGGGCGGATTGCCTACGGCGGGGATGCGCAGGGAAATACGGCGGTAACGAAAGAAGGAATTTATCAGATCGGCGTGCTGACGGGAACCGTGACCGGAAACTATGAAGCAGGGTTTCTCGGTACGCAGGCAAGAGAGAGAAACCGGCAGGAAAAAATCCGCCTGTGCGAGGAGCGGCTGAATGTGCTTCAGGAAGAGATAACGTCTCTGAAAGAAGAAACAGCTGTTTTGAAAAAACGGATGGAACTTCTGGAAAAAGAATACCAGGCGCTCCCGGGCGATCAGGATCTTCGCACTTCCTGGAAAATGCTGACAGATGCGGAAGAGAAAGAAAAGAAACTGAAGGAAGAGGGAAGCCGGCTGGAAGGAGAGATTGGAACAGCGGCCGCAGAGCTGCGGGAGCTGAAAACAAAAGCAGGAGAAATTGCGGATAAACTGTATCTGACATGCCGGCTCGATGTCTTTCAGAAAGCGGATACAGCTTCCCGGACATACGAAAAAGCTTTTTACCGGTTAAAAGCCGGCCATGAAGTATATATTCAGATGATCCGTTATGAAAATGAACTGGAAGAGCAGCTGTCGGGGCTGGATTTTGATATGGATCAGATCCGCTATGACATGGGAATCATAGAAAGGCAGCTGAATAAAGAAAAGGCAGAGTATGATTCGGTCAGGGAACAATTAAAACTGACAGATTACGAGGAAATCAAAGAACGTCTGGATGCCTGCGTTACATGGTTGAATGCTTATCCGAAAAAACTGGAAAAATGCGTGCAGGAAAAGGCGCAGAAAGAAGAACAAATCCGGGGAATCAAGGATCAGATAGAAAAACTGGAGGACAAAAAACGGGAATTCGAGGACAAAGAAGAGTATTTGAAGACCTGTTTTGAGGAAGAACTGTTCCTGGGATATGCGGGATTCGGGAAAGAATCGGAAGAAAAACCGGAAGAGGTCAGAAGAGTCCTCAATGCAGACTGCCAGAAAATGGATCGAAACAGTATTATTCAGGAACTGAATCAGGTTTACTTTGAAAACAGGGGTGTTTTAAATGACTATCAGCCGATGCAGACAGAGCTGTTTGGGGACAGGGAGATTAAAGAAGGGATGCCGTCTCCAAAGAGAATTGATATGTCGGCAAGATATCAGGGGGCGGTGATTCCATTTGGAAAACTTCTTGGATATCTGGAGGAAGAGATTCAGGATCTGACAGACCTGATCCGTGAAGGGGACAGGGAGCTTTTTGAAGATATTCTGGCAAATACGATCAGCCGGAAAATCCGCGGAAAAATTAACAGTTCTATTTCCTGGGTGGAAAACATGAATCAGCTCATGGGAGCGATGAATACGTCAAGTGGACTTAAACTCAGTCTTCGCTGGAGAAGCCGGACGGCGGAAACAGAGGGACAGCTGGATACGAAAGAACTGGTCGATCTTTTGAAAAAAGACTACCGGCTGATGCGGGAAGAGGAGGCAGAACGCCTTTCCATGCACTTCCGTTCAAAAGTAGAGGAAGCGCGGAAAAATGCAAGAGACAGTGGCGGAATGGTTTCGTTCTATCAGGTAATGAAGGAGACGCTGGATTACCGGAAATGGTTTGAATTCCAGCTGTTTTTCCAAAAAGGCGGCGAAAAGGTCAAAGAGCTGACGAACAGTATGTTTGGAACATTCAGCGGGGGAGAAAAGGCGATGGCAATGTATGTACCGCTGTTTTCGGCTGTGGTTGCGAAATATGAAGGCGGGCGGGCAGACGCTCCGAGGCTGATTTCTCTGGATGAAGCATTTGCGGGTGTGGATAACCGGAATATCAGAGACATGTTCCGGCTGATGGCAGAATTTCAGTTTGATTTTCTGATCAATTCTCAGGTACTCTGGGGAGACTGCGATACATTGGACGCTCTTGCGATTTATCAGCTGATCCGTCCGGAGAATGCAAAGTTTGTGACCGTGATGCCGTATCTTTGGAATGGAAAGACAAAGGAATTGATGGAAGATGAAGAGGAGATGGAACAGCGGGCAGCAGAAGCTTGAAAATGAATGCCGCACATATTTAAAAGAACAAAAAATATTTAAAAGACTGTTGGAAGGATTCTGGAAAAAGTATGAATCTTACGGTATGTTTACCGGCACAATAGAATTACGAAATCTGACAGAGCATGAACGGGAAGAGCTGGAAGGTTTTTTCGGGAAAAATTTTCACGGGAAAAAGAGTGCCTCGATTTCTGCGGCAAAATTCAGGAAAGCATGGGAGAGCAGCAGATTTGGCGAAATTTCGCCGGAGAAAGTTCTGGAAATCTATTTCGATAAAAAACCGGAGGCAAAAAGCGAAGAAAAAAGGCTGTATGAACAGATGTGGAAGAGAATCCTGAAAGAGTCGGAAGAAAAAGCAGCAGGAACACATGCGGCAGGCTGGCTCAGGGAACTTAGGGAAGCTTTGGAAAAAAGTGAAAAGTCTGATGCACAGGTATGCCCGCTGGAGATATACCGCTATTTGAAAAAGCGTTATGGTGAGTCAAAAGACAGCGAACCGGAGATTCGAAAACAGGTTTCTTTGGTGGTTCGTATGATCAATATGCTTCCGTACTGGAATGGAAACGTGGAATATCAGGCCGTATTTGCAGCAAAGGTGACAGGAAATCCGCACGCTTTTGACCGGGGAGAGCAGGACAGTACACTCCTTGCATTCATTCTGGACTGGTTTGAGAAGCAGAATCTGCCCGGGAAGATGACCGATACAAAAGAAGCAGGCTCTGCGAAGGAACACATTTTTCCGGCGCTCCAAACACAGAAGCGCTATCTTCAGGCAGGCATCTTGAAAGATGATCTGTCAAATTATACCGCCGTTTACGGCATTCGCGCATGGAAGAAAGGTGGAGAAATGCATCAGGGAATGGAAGGATATCTGGCAGAAGAGGAGTCCGTACAGGTTTCCCTTGCGTCACTTACCGGATGGGGGCAGGTGGAATGCAGGGGAAAGCAATTGTTTCTTGTGGAAAATCCGTCGGTATTTTCCGTACTTTGTGGAAAATGGAAAGGAACGCGTTCCTGTATGTGTATGAATGGACAGCCAAGGCTGAGTTCTCTTCTCCTGCTGGATCTGCTTGCCGGGAGCGGCGTCAGGATTTACTATGCCGGAGACTTTGACCCGGAGGGGCTTTTGATTGCGCAAAAGCTGAAACAGTATTACCAGGGAGAATTTTACTTTTGGCATATGGCAAGTCAGGATTATGATAAGGCAATGTCAGAGAAACCGATCTCTGAAAGAAGGATGAAGATGCTGGAAAGAATTACGGATTCCGGGCTGCTGCCTGTGGTAGAACGGATGAGAGAAGAAAAAAGGGCGGGATATCAGGAAAAACTGATCAATTTGTATACGGGTGAAAACCGAAATGGACCGGAACAGAGACGGCAAGGAGAAAGTTTCCATGCCTGGTGAGCATGAAAATAGATTTAAAGCAGGTATTAGACATAGAATGAACTGAGAATTATAATGTAAGTGTAGCAGAGGTTAATTGAAATCCTTACTGCAACATTGAAGTTGTAACTGCACATTGAAAACTTTATGAAGTTGTAACTGCATAAT